>NZ_JAAHIE010001035.1:0-1885 GCF_010671945.1 Moorena sp. SIO4E2 | reverse complement strand
AGATCCTTTCTTTGATTAGGTTGATTGTACTGTTGATTGTACTCTTAAGGTTTTCCATCGTTTCGACCAAAATACACTAACAGAGATCGACCTGTGCTTAGTTAAATGGCAAGTCGATGGCAAGTCTATTGGTGGAATGATTTTACTATAAGTTGCGAATTTACCGAATCCTGCTAGGTATGTAATCAACAGGATTTAGAGCAATTGCCCGTTTGCCCAGCACCCCAGGGCAAACGCATCTAAATTCTAGAAGCCTTACTCAGAAGCGATTTCAAAAATAATAAGTATAAATACTTATCAGCTCAATCTCCTATCCACTAGGCATTTCAAAATAAGATGCGTTTACCCTGCCCAGCACCCTAGGAGCCAGTTTGAAAGGTTTAATATCCGTTTGTAGGAACAACAATCGGTCAATCAACTCGGGGATTGACCGAAAAGTATTAGCTAGTAGACGGCAGAAATAGCGACGGGTGAGCCTTCATGGGGGAGTTCACCTGTTCCTAAGCTGCATCCCTTGTTCAAAGGATTGCTAGGATTTAGATATCACCTCACTAACTAAATTTTAGTTTAGCTGTTTGTAGTCTTTGATGTCTTTTTTCAGCTCAATATGCAGGTGATCAATCTCCTGTTTTTGGAGGATTTCTAATATGGCTATGTTTAAGTCATTCATAGCAGCATAGTAAAGGTTTTTGTCAATCCCAAATGCCCTAACTAGGATCACACGAGCATTCTCTTCAATGCTGGATAATAAAACTAACATTTGCTGCTTGTGCAATCCATCGATAGTCGAAATTTTGGCTTTAATAGCCTGACAAAGTCGGGTAGTTTGCTCCGCTGAAATTCCATCTATTTTCAGAGTTAAATTTATGGCTCCCAACTCCAAATTATCGCCAGTATTTTGTGACCAATAATTAACCACAACTCCACCAATCATTTTAGAATTGGGAACTTTTTTGGTACCACCCAAATTAATAATACGAACCTTTGTACTTCTCAGACCAATACTGAGTATCTCAACAAAACCATTTATTCCGTCCAATTCTACCCAGTCACCGGGTCTATAGAGACCATCAGCGTAGATAATCACTGTACAAAACCAGTCATAGACAATGTCTTTTAATAACAAACCTAAGGCGACACCTGCGCCACCGAGTAGACCGATCAGTGCACCCGCAGATGCCCCCAACACAATCTCACTGGCTTTAATGGCAGCAATCACGATTGCTGCTGTCTGAAAAAGCCTTGGAAAGTAGGGCACGAACAAATCGTCGAGTTCAGTTTCAGTTTTTGCCGCCAATCCGGCTAGAAGCTCTCCTAATAGTGGAGCAGCACGGTAAAGAATATAGGTGGCAATGAACAGAACGCTCAGAAAGAGAATCTCGGGGATTTTATGATTCTGTGTATCACTAAGATAGCTTGCCACAACTAGATGTACTACCCATAGTCCACCGATCCAAATTAGCCAGCCTAATGGTCGCCTAAGAATCCTAATGAACTCATCGTCTAGGGTGGTTTTTGTACGGCTAGTTATCAGCTCGAGTCTGTGCATGATTATTGAAGTGAACAAGCCTCGCAATATCTTGGTGAGGAGGAGGATGAGCACGACAATAACTATCGTCGAAACAGGAATGTTGGGGACCTTGAAGTCGGTATCAAAGATCCTTTCTTTGATTAGGTTGATTGTACTGTTGATTGTACTCTTAAGGTTTTCCATAGTTTCGACCAAAATACACTAACAGAGATCGACCTGTGCTTAGTTAAATGGCAAGTCGATGGCAAATCGATTGGCGAAATGATTTTACTATAAGTTGGGAATTTACCGAATCGTGCTAGGTATGCAATAAATATGATTTAGAGCAATTGCCCGTTTGCGCAGCACCCTAGG
>NZ_JAAHIE010001034.1:0-1894 GCF_010671945.1 Moorena sp. SIO4E2 | reverse complement strand
AAAACTCCCCAAAAAAAAATTTTTAAAACCCTTGACAATTACAAATATAATCATTACAATAATCATATTAACACGATGAATTCAAGTTTTGATCTATGTCAAAAGACTTTAAGCCAAACTTCAAGAAGCAACCTGTTGAGCACACTCTGAAAGGCTCTCGTGAAGCAGTAATCTATAGTATCCAAATGCTTTATAAATTGGGCTATGCCGAGATTGCCGAATGGTCTCCTCTTGAACCGACTGAGGTTCCAGGGGAAGTCATTACTAAAATGATGAAGTATTGGCTGTTGCCATAACACTTTAAATTTCTGGGGGGTTTTCCCCCCTGGCCAAGGCTCCGGTTTGATTACATCAAATCACATCCGGATTGGTTTGGAAACTCATTGACATAGATCATTTAAATAGCCGTAGATAGTATTTCTACGGCTATTTTTTTTTGACTTTTGAGACTCGCAAAGTAAGCATTCTGTAGGGTGGGCATTGCCGGTTTTTAATCCCAAATCCTGCCCAAATTTATCTGAGCAATGCCCACCAACCAAGGTACCCATTGCTGAGTAATCATTTCAGCCCATAATTTCCAAAAAGATACATTCTGTTTTGGGCTGACTTTGGACGTATTTATAAGGGTTTGAGCTTGCCATTAAATCATTCGTAGGGTCAATTTGGGACTGTATCTTCCATGAGCCCATTGGCATCAAAGCCTTATAGAGTAAGCTTTTTGGGGCTCATGTCACCCCCTCAGGGCAGATCATCTATTGGTTCTGAGTGAGTTTGTGTAGTTATCAATCGACTCCTCGTTGTTCAACACCCTGCTACACAAGGATTTTAACCTTTTTTGTCTACCCCATTCCTTCAATTTGAGTGAATGGTGAGTCTCAGGTGAGCACAACTTCTCTATCCTCTCAAGCATATATAATCTTACTTTTGTCAGTCAAATATGATACAAAATTCCCTGGATATGAGGTTTTATATGAGGTTTATGAGGTTTTATATGAGGTTTATGAGGTTTTATATGGGGTTTATGAGGTTTTATATGGGGTTTATGAGGTTTTACATGAGCATTCTGTAGGGTGGGCATTGCCGGTTTACTTACCCAAATCCTGCCCAAATTCATCTGAGCAATGCCCACCAACGAAGGTAGCCATGGCCGGTTTCTGAACCAATGCCCACCCTACATTATTGTGGATTGGTGGGCATTGCCCATTTCATTAATCGCCGTTCAATCATGATCTTCATCAACAATGGCCACCCTACGATTCTCTCGGCAATACCTAGCAAAAAGCAACGGCGAGTCCCATTGAGGAATACGCTCGCCGTTGGTGGATATGGGTTAGAAGTGGAGTATTGAGGGTGGAGTTACCAGAAGAAGGTAACGGGGCGATCGCCCCGTTACCTTTCTACCCTACAGCAAAGGTTTTCCTTCCTTAATTACCAATAATTATCATTCTGTTTGTAGAATGTTTGATTTTTTGGAAGTCCCTTGTGATCTGCAACCTGCGGATGCTCCTTAGAATTAAAACGCTGTGTGACAACCCTCTACATCCATGTATATATCCCATGGTAGTGCGTCACGAACTATTACTTGGTAGAATGGCTCCACACCTTCAAACACGTTATCATAAGAAGTGGGTTGATCAGAGCGATACCCCGGAACAGGAAGATTTTTAACATCATCATGCCCAGAGTATCGAGGTATGATAAATGATATTGTTTGTTGGTCTTCTTCAAAGCTTATAAAGCTGACATCCAGTGACGATGCTGGCGGACCTATAACATCTAGTATATACTGAGAAGATCCCTCGGCCAAGAGAATAAAGCGAGGTTCGACATAACATTCCGCAGCTTGCGCACTACCAACGATCATTACTAGGGACAGGCAAAACACCAACATCCC
>NZ_JAAHIE010001033.1:0-1895 GCF_010671945.1 Moorena sp. SIO4E2 | reverse complement strand
ATTCTCTTAAAAAGAGCTTACTAGATATTTCTTTTGACTCCGAACAAGAAAATATCTAAGTTGGGATATTATTCGCGATTAACACTCGCGAATAAATTTTATTTTTTTTCCAAAATGGGATGCTCCCTGGAATTTGGGATACTGACGAATATGACATTACCCTTAATAAAAATTTCCCCCATCTCCCTATCTCCCTATCTCCGTATCTCCCCCTCTCCCCACACTTCCCAAACTTCCGACACTCCCCCTTCTTTTTTACAAATATGAGATACACCCGGTTAACTCTCTAACTGTGATGTCTCCCAGATTACCCTGTTGTGGCTCCTTGATTCACCCTTAACTTGCCAAGTCGTGTAATATAGAAAATAGAATCCAGACTGGTATCTGTGTCAGGGTAAACGCAAGAATCAATAAGGCGGCATTCTTATCAACAATATTGATATAAATATGCAATAGTGCTGAGCAATCTTGGCTTAATATGGTCATAATTCTTGCCCTATATCGCATTTTGGCTCAATTTGTCTTGCGCTTACCCTGGTATCTGTGTCTTCATCCGAAACGACTCAGAATGAGTAACTTAGAATCAGGATTGACTTGGCAGCAGGCAAAAGAAATAGCAGAACAACTGCTTTTCCAAAAGACCCAAAAGCACCTTAATGATATAGAAATACTTGTACTAGAAGGTTCTTGGGAAGGACTAACCTATGAAGAAATTGGCAAACGCTCTGGCTATAGTACAGAGTACCTTAACAAAGATATTGGCAATCAATTATGGAAAAAGCTGTCTGAAGCTTTAGGGGAAAAGTTAACTAAAAAGAATTTTAAAGTCGCCTTAGAGAGAGGTAAAACAAAACTACAAGATAGGATAAAATTGCCATCATCGCTCCGTGTTTCAGCAACAGAATTACCGTTTCCAGAAGGTGCCGTTGCACCGTCTTCTCCCTTTTACATTGAACGAGATGGTATTGAATCTCTTGGCTATAAAACAGTAGTTAAACCGGCGGCGTTAATTCGGATTAAAGCCCCAAATTTAATGGGTAAGACCTCTTTGATCATGAAGCTGTTAGACCATGCTGCTTCGGAAAATTATCAAACAGTGTATCTGGGTTTGAATAGCGTCAATAAGTCCGTTTTGACTAATTTGGAGCTGTTTCTACGGGGAGCATCCCATTTTGGAAACAATATTACCCAAAGCAACGATATTTCAAGGGTTTCAGCCCCCTAAAAAGAGCTAACGTGCCAAATTGGGATGCTCCCTTTCTACGTTGGCTTTGCCTACAGGTTAGTCGGGAGTTAAAGTTAGCTAATCAGCTAGAGAATTATTGGTATACAGAAATTTTCGGTAGCAACGATAACTGTACACTGTACTTTGAAGAGTATTTATTGCCCCAAATTAATTGTCCTTTGGTATTAGGATTAGATGATATAGATCGTCTATTTTCCTATAGGGAGGTCATTGAAGATTTTTTGGGTATGCTACGCAGCTGGCATGAAAAAGGAAAAATTGCTGATGTCTGGAGACAACTGCGATTAGTCGTCGCCCATTCAACGGAAGTTTATATACCCTTAGATATCAATCAATCTCCTTTCAATGCGGGAGTACCATTAGAACTAACAGAATTTGACCCGATTCAAGTAAAAAGTTTAGCTTGTTTCCATGGGCTTAATTGGAACAATAGTGAGGTTGAAAAGCTCATGAAAATGGTATGCGGACATCCTTATCTAATACGTTTAGGAATATATGAAATTGCATGTGGAAAGATAACATTAAGCTGTTCGGCATTTAAATTGGTATAATAAAAATTAATAAATAACCCAATAATAGGAAATATGCCAGCAAAAAATTATCTGACACAAGAGCAAAAAACAATACTTCAAAAAGCCTTAAAAATAGA
>NZ_JAAHIE010001032.1:0-1895 GCF_010671945.1 Moorena sp. SIO4E2 | reverse complement strand
TTGGGGGGCTAGGGCGTGTTTTCAAAGTTTTCCGCAAGATTATGATCCCCCCCAGCCCCCCTTAAAAAAGGGGGGAGCCATACTCAAAGTCCCCCTTTTTTAAGGGGGATTTAGGGGGATCTCCGAGTTTGAAAACACGCCCTAGGGGGGCGAAACCATACCCAGAATCAGCAACGCCGGATTTTTTCCCTGTTCCCTATTCCCTATTCCCTGTTCCCTAAAATCAAAAAATTGTGTACCTCAGCGAATTCAAAACCGCTATAGTGTTAAATTTGTCCACTTAACGTTACATTGCAACATGGGTGAAGTACCCCAGCCTGCTTCGCTGAGGCTGGGGCTTCCAATCTCAACTCAAATCAGGGACGGTCTTATTCGTCAAATGGGCTTCCCGCTTCATCCGCCGATGCCTCAACCAGCAAGCTAGCGTTGGTCTTACTCAGCGTCCACAGGCAGACATCCGCCTTCCGCAGATGTATAGTTTTTCGACAGACTCACCTTGGAATTACGGCTCTATGGCCAACCAGCCGGGGCTTGTCTCTTCCCTGAGCTCTGCTAGTACTTTTACACCTTTAAGGTAGCCTTTTAGTCAGTCAGGCGGGTCATCGACCAACTTTATTATAACACGATTCGCAACAAGTCCTCGTCTCGCTATCCATCCCAGAGACGAAACCTTAGGATAGTGGAGCCTTAATCAAAAAGTTTTAACCCTTTTACCCATAATCGACTAACCATAAAGGCGACCCTATCCTTACGGTAACTTCAACACCTTTAAAGAAGGTGGGGAATTCCGCGAGTTTTGTTAAAATCTACGAACTGGATTCTCCCAGTGATGATCAATCGTTAGAGTATGTGACCAATTTTGGTCACGAAAAAACTAAAGACATCAAGGGGGGGACGAAATTGATCCATGACATACGAGACTTCCCAATTATACGAGAAGGACCTCCTCCAATCGAGGACTGGATCATTGTGCGGGAAGGACCACCGCCACCCCACGACTGTATCATTCTGCGGGAAGGACCACCACCACCGCCATTTCTCGAAGACCTCTACAGTCCTCCAAAACCTGGTTTTCATCCAGGTCATGTTATATAACTAGGACTGGTGAAGTATAGCGCTACGCCCAAGGCAATAGGCAATAGGAAACGGGAGCATGTAACCTTTGTAATTATGTATATAGATCCCCCCTAACCCCCAGGGCTGTTTCATTCTAACAAAACCCAAAGCCTAGACCACTTGTTACGAAGCCATCTTTGGGCTTCGGTAATTGAGTCGAAGCCCAAAATTCGGAAAAGATTTAGAGCTACTGTGTTGAGAATAGAAAAGTTAGTAGTAGCTTGAGTATCATTAAAAGAACAATGATCTTCCTGTAAAATCACATCTTTAATCCAATGCAATTTATTTTCGATTGCCCAGTGCCCTTTAATTTTATCAGCAAATACTTTAGCCGTTTCTGACAAGCTACTGATATAATAAGCAATATTCTTATAATTGGCATTTCCTCTTTTTCCTTGTCTAACTACTTTTATAAAACTCTTGACATGCCACCAATCTAAGCAAAAATAAACCGGAGGCTCAAACACGTAAGTAGTGCGCTCAATTTCTCGGCCATGACTCTTGTCAATAGTGCAATTAACTGTAATTGGTGTTTGATGATTACTAACATATTCTAGAGAGTTATAGAGTGTTTTTTGATTTTTTTTGACGGCAATAGTATAATGATTATTTGAGTCAATAATAGCTTGAGTAGTTTCTTTTTGGCAGGGTCGAGCATCGAGAGTAAATACTTGATTCTGAAGGGGGCAAGTTCTTATAGCTCCTTGGACTTGGTGAATTTCTGAACTTTTCTTATTTTCAAGCGGTGCGACCCCGCGCTTTTTCAAAGCGCTAGGGAA
>NZ_JAAHIE010001031.1:0-1895 GCF_010671945.1 Moorena sp. SIO4E2 | reverse complement strand
CTAGGCTGTTCACTCTAGGACTTGATTGATGGGATGAGTTCATGCATAATCTGTGTGAAGAGGTTGCCAGGATCTGCCCATGATACAAGGATACAAAAGCTCAATTGAGCGTCTGGCCAATTTATTTAAGCAAAGCCGTGATCGTTGGAAGCAAAGAGCGAGTGAGAAGCAAAAGAAATTGCGAGCACAAGAAATCCGGATTCGGGACTTAGAGAAAAGTCGAGCCCTGTGGAAACGACGAGCCCAGATAGCGGAAAAGGAAGTGCGAGGGTATCGTCAACAGACCTCATCCCCATCGCTTAGCCCCCTGTCTGATCAGACAGCAGTCCCCCCCCGTCCTTAGGCGGCTCTGCCACCGTTGGGATCGTTGAAACCCAAGGCACCCTGTTAGCCAGCCACCATTATGGAGCATTGACGATTAGCTTAGCCATCTCGTTTGTGGTTGAAAGTTTAAGCAGTTTCCGGGGAGCCTCGAAAAATTTTGCCCTATTGAGTCGGTTCATCGGTCAAATTTTACCGAGTTATAGTAGTATTCGGCAATGGGTATTGCGGATGGGACTATACTTGCTACAGCGTCCGTGCGAGTATCGTCACGACTGGCTATACATTGCCGATCTTACCCTGGAATTAGGGGCTCACAAATGCTTAGTAGTGTTAGGAATCAGCCAAGCTCGGTGGAAGCAAATCGTCGAGCAATCAGCTGGGAAATTGTGCTATCAGGACTTGTCACTACTAGCGTTAAAGGTCATGAAGAGCACTAAAGGAGACTTGATCTACCCCATCCTCGAAGCGGTTGGTGACCAGGTCGGGGTCCCCTTACAGCTTGTCTCAGACCAAGGCAGTGATCTCTATAAGGGCATTCGCTTATACCATCAAGCTCATCCTTCTGTGCAGGTGACCTATGATGTGACTCATCAAAGTGCCCGATTACTCAAAGGTGAGTTAGAGCTCGATCCAATCTATCAGCGCTTTGTCAGTCGGTGTACCCGTACTCGTCAACAGTTGCAGCAGAGTCGATTATCTTTTTTAAGACCACCCGCACAACGATCCAAAGCTCGATACTTCAATATTGACACCTTATTGAAGTGGGCCAAACTCGTATTGGCCTATCAGAAGCAGCAGGATTTCTCAAGGGTCAATCCTGGCTACTGCTTAGATTCGAGTGCCTTAAAAACCTTGAGTGAGCAGTTGACTACTGAGGTCAATGCGGCCTTAAAACCCCTTAAACAAAAGCCATTTCCTGACCAGAAAGCCTTTATTGAAGCCCTCAAAGGGTGTCTTTCAGAGGCAGTTTTCTGTGACGTTGGTTCCTTAATTTGCCAAACCGCTGACCTCGGTAGACGGTACTTTGAGGAAAAATTGGGTTGGGTGTCGGACTATCAGGAGGCCCTCGAACCCTTCAACCAGATGCTTTTCTTAGTGCGCACCCTCCAATACCAGCTTAAGCATCAAGGGTTTAACCAACACTCGAAAACAGACTTTATCAAACAAACAGCTGATTTAACCTTATCGAAACGATTAGAGGACTTTTTGGCCAAGTTAATTGCCTATATTGACCATGAAACCACAGCATTGCCTCCTAATCAGCCCCTACTTGCCTCTTCTGATCTCATCGAGTCTGTGTTTGGTAAATATAAACTGTTTTCCCAAAGGTCATCCCTGAAGCATATGGGGCATTTACTCTTGACACTGCCTCTGCTCACCACCCAGTTGACCTCTGAACTTGTTAAAACTGCCATGGAAACAGTTTCCTTCTGTGATGTCCAACATTGGTATCGACAGCACTTTGGAGAATCTCCCTTGGCCAAGCGTCGGGCTATTTTTCAGACTACAAAAATTGACATATAAACTGCATGAACTTTTATCGGCATAAGGGATTCAAACTCAACAGCCTA
>NZ_JAAHIE010001030.1:0-1898 GCF_010671945.1 Moorena sp. SIO4E2 | reverse complement strand
TACAAGATTAGCTAAAATTAACGAGACGGATCTATTCACTCCCGATGCCCTAGAGCTATTATCTGAAAAGAGTGGTGGTGTGATCCGGGATTTAATCCGACTAGCGCGGGGGGCTTGTCAGGTCGCCCTGAAGAAAAAAAAGGAATATGTAGACACAACCATTGCTAAGGAGGCAATTCAAGAAGAACGCAAAGCCTATACTATCAACGACTATCATTTTCCCGAATTGGCTACTGTTCACGAAACTGGTCGCTTAACTACCAATACCCATCATTTGCCCAAGCAAGGTGAATTTGTCATTTGTAATGAACTTTTACAAAATAAGTATGTCTTAGGGTATTACGGTGAATCTATATGGTTTGATGTGCATCCAATGATTATCGAAGACTTGGAACAGTGGCAAGGGAGTCAGAATTCAGCCGTTAGCTCTTAGGTTTCAGGTAAGCATTCAGCTATCAGCTATCAGCTATCAGCTATCAGCTATCAGCTATCAGCTATCAGCCTCGAAGCCTGTGCCACGAGTCATGGACTTTTCCCAAGACTTTCAATTCTCATTGATCTGGAACTATTAAATTCTCTAGTTCTAGGTTTATTTTAAGCACCTCAAGTAGCGTGGTAAGCATTCAGCTATCAGCTATCAGCTATCAGCTATCAGGGGCTTGTGGCCAACCTACTTGAGGTAATTTTGAATAAAATAAGCTGTTCGCTTAGCTTGAGCCTTGCCCTATGGCCACGGTACAGGAATGGCTGACAGCTGACTGCTGACGGCTGAATGCTTACGTAGCGTGAGCTAAAAGCGGACGGCTGACGGTCTAGGCTTTGGGTTTTGTTAGAATGAAACAGCCCTGCTTAAAAAGGGGGGAAGGGCATGGGTAATCGGGAATGGAAGCAATGACACAGACACTCTCAAAACCAAAAGACCAACGGCTGATTCACTCTGGGATGAATTGGCAACAATTCAAATTACTGGAACAGAGCTTTGCCGATTCACCAGGAATACGGTTATTCTACTACAGAGGAGAAGTAGAAATCTTGGCAGTTTCTCAAGACCACGAAACCTTTAGCCGCTTGATCGGGATTCTGTTAGCTATCTACTTTGAAGAAAAGGGAATTGAGTTCACCCCTACAGGAAGCTTTACCCAAGAAAAACCAGGGGTAGCCTCAGCACAAGCGGATGAGTCTTATTGTATCGGAAAGCCAAAGAAAATTCCAGACTTATCTATCGAAGTGGTTTTTACCAGTGGTAATCTCTCCAAACTCAATCGCTATCGGGAGTTGGGTGTACCTGAAGTCTGGTTCTGGGAAGATGGTCTATTTACCTTACATCATCTCAGAGCAGACGGTTACGAACGAATTTATACCTCAGAGGTGTTACCAGACCTAGATATGGAGTTGTTAACTAGGTCTGTAGTAATGGCGTCTACAGTTGAGGCAATGAGGTTTTTCAGAAAGGCAATTTCTGAGTAGTCGCGATGGTAATGAGTAATAGGGAATTTAGAATTTAGAATTTAGAATTGATAGGGTTTCTTGCATCTATTATGAGGTACTCTTCTCAACCTCATAAATCCAATAAATTAACGATTTTTGTGAATACTAATCCTCCCTCCCACACTCCCCATCTCCCCATCTGCCCATCTCCCCACTCTCACTCAATACTCACCCATGGCAACAGCCCCTGACCCATTGACTTCCGCTGACCATAATGAGCTGGATAGCTTAGTCACCACTCTAGAACTATCCAGTGGCACCACCATTATTTTTGCGATCGCTCCCGAAAGTGGTCCCAAGCATCCAGTGGTGGAGCAGTTTACATCTGTTGTTAATCAAGAAGCCTTTAGTGAGGAAGGGTTTCAGGTTCGCAATTTTTTCTACAGTCAGGATTCGTTAATTAATTTTCT
>NZ_JAAHIE010000103.1:0-18272 GCF_010671945.1 Moorena sp. SIO4E2 | reverse complement strand
AATAAGCGATCGCATCCCAGACGCTGCTGTGCCTGTACCAAAGCATCAGCATGAGACTGGAGGAAATGCTCAGTAACTACTAAATCACTATCAATAAAGATAATTATTTCACCAAGCGCCTGCTTCACCCCTAGATTCCTGGCTGCAGCCGGTCCAGCATGGTTTTGAGCAAATGAGCGTACATGGGGAAACTGATCCCCGTGTGCTGTCAACCAATCTAAAGTGCCATCCGTTGAGCCATCATCTACTAAGACAACTTCATAATCCAAGACCTGGCGATCTTTATCTTGCCTGAGTTGCTGATGTTCTAATGCGATTAGGCACTTTTTGAGAATCGGTAAGCGATTGTAAGTGGGAATGACAATGCTTAGCAAACTTGGGAACCTTTTGAATTTGATATTATTGTGAACTTAAACAGCGATCGCGTGGAAAACGTTATGCAAATTGACTGGCAAACTGCCAAAACTTACGAAGACATTCTATACCATAAAACCGACGGTATTGCCAAAATTACCATCAATCGTCCCCACAAACGCAACGCCTTTCGTCCCAAAACCGTCTTTGAACTTTATGATGCTTTCTGTGATGCCCGCGAAGATCACAGTATTGGTGTTGTTTTATTAACTGGTGCTGGTCCCCACACCGATGGCAAATACGCCTTTTGTGCTGGTGGTGACCAAAGTGTACGAGGTCAGGCTGGATATATTGGAGAAGATGGCGTTCCTCGCTTAAACGTATTAGATTTACAACGCCTGATTCGTTCCATGCCCAAAGTAGTGATTGCCCTAGTTGCTGGATATGCTATTGGTGGTGGTCATGTCCTACATGTGATTTGTGACCTAACTATTGCTGCTGATAATGCTATCTTTGGTCAAACTGGCCCGAAAGTCGGTAGTTTTGATGGTGGGTTTGGCGCTAGCTATCTTGCCCGAATTGTTGGTCAAAAAAAGGCCCGAGAAATTTGGTTTCTCTGTCGTCAATACACCGCATCTCAAGCCCTAGAAATGGGTTTAGTTAACTGTGTCGTTCCAGTGGAGAAGTTGGAAGCAGAAGGGCTACAGTGGGCAAAGGAAATTTTGGCAAAAAGTCCTATTGCCATTCGTTGCTTGAAAGCTGCCTTTAACGCGGATTGCGACGGTCAAGCTGGTCTACAAGAGCTAGCTGGTAATGCTACGTTACTCTATTACATGACAGAAGAAGGAGCTGAAGGTAAACAAGCTTTCTTAGAAAAGCGTCCACCAGATTTTCGTCAATACCCTTGGTTACCTTAGATTATAGCATTTATCAATTTCTGAGGTACAAATTTCTGTGGAGTAGGGAGTAGGGAGTAGGGAGTAGGGAACAATTACCGCTGTCTTGATGCAAAGCGCTAGGGGTGCATCTCAGTGTCTTGATGCAATAGCGAGTGGGGGGAACCCCCAAGACCGCGCTGCATCGCTTTTGAAATTAGGCAAAAATTCGGGCGAAAATTCCCACACTCTTCACACTCCCCGCGCCCGGGCCCCACACTTGAGATCTTTTTTACAAATATGAGATGCACCCAGCGCGAGTGGGGAGGGGCTGCATCAAGAGAGAGTCAAATTTTATCACTGTTCCCTGTTCCCCCTTCCCTGTTCCCTACCTTTACATGGTTAATTTTAAACTTAGTGCAAGATCTGATTATCAATAAAAAACGCACCTTATTTTGAATCAAAGTGCGAGTAAAGCTATTTTAATAGCAGATATCAGGTGCCGATTTTTATGAAATTATTTGGCTTTTTCAGCTGACACCTGTAAGCAGGTAACTACTAGAACTAGAAGATTTGGTTTAAACTGGTTTTTGTGAAATTTTTTTATTTGAATTATTGATTGTATTAAGGGTAAAGTCACTAGTAAGTTACTGCTGATATTGCTGATAATACGAACAATTTACTTCAACAATTTACACCAGCATGATATCTGTTGACGAACTTTTAGAGGTGATGGTCTCACCTTGAACGGTCGTGTCTGTCCCAGAGGATGTTTCAGAGCACGTTACCGATAGCTCCTCTGTGAGCATCAGTTGTTCATCTTGCCACATCTGTTCTAGTGTCTCCCAAGAAGAAGAAGAAGAAGAAAATGTAGGCACAGCAAAAGCACAAGCTTTCCAGCTAGCTCTGACAGGCACCCCCAGTTGTTGACACATACCCCCTCGTCGTCCTTCTGACTGATAATACTGGCAAAATCTGCAACTAGATATAGGTAAATTCAATGTTTTCATGATAAGTCTTTGTTCAGGAAAATTTTATCTCCTCTTCACATTTCATTCTGCTACCTCTTACCTCAGCTTCTTATAGATAGCAAGCTGTTGACCAGCCTAGGTTATAGCCATATCGTTAGCCACTGAAGCTTTAATATTTTCTTAAGAAGTTTGTTACAAATAGATACATTTTATTTTACAAAAAGTAACAAAAAGAGATGGCTTCTGAAAGAATTGGCTTGCTTTATACCAAAAACCCATAGGGATCAACCAAAAAAACACACCAAAAGTGTATTTAGATACTGAATTTAGCCCGATTAACTTATGAAAAAGTATCAGTTCAGTGTTCTAAAAATCAAGGGAACAGCGGATCCCGGAACAGGGAATTGGGAATAGGCAAGAGCCAAGAGCCAAGAGCCAATAGGGAACAGGAATGCCCCCGACCTCCCGACCTCCCGACCTCCCGACCTCCCGACNNCCCGACCTCCCGACCTCCCGACCTCCCGACCTCCCGACTCCCGACTCCCGACTCCCTTCTAAAACCTTGCTCTAAATTTGCCATTGCTTAGTAGCACAAAGACCACAGACATCCCAACGGTGGAGTTCTCCTGGTGGAGTCGGACACTGACACTGAGGACAAAGTGGTAAATTTTGCGATCGCATCTGGATCATCTTTGCCCAACGTTTAAACGCTGCTTGGGGTATGTGAGTTTTGTCACTCGTTGTGTCAGTAATTTTGTCAGTGGCTTGACTACTTTCTGTGTTTTCTGTGTGGTCTAACTGCTCACAAACCAGTGATGAAGACATTGGCAAGATGGTGCTAGGATGTCTATGGTTTGGGGTCAACTCAGATTGTGAATAGCCATTGCCCAAAACTTGTGTTTTATGCCACTGAGCCGGAGAAAAGTGGATGTCAACTAGGGGCTCAGACCAACGAGCATTAAGCCGTTTCAACAACATCCGGCGCTGAAATTTTAGTTCTTGTGCCCAAACAGAGCTAGACGTAGCCACATATAAGATATCCCTAGAGATAGCATAGGGTCTGGTATGATTAGCTATGTTCACTCCTACTATTTCAGACCAACACTTAATTAGGGATGACAAGCGTTGTATACCTTGCCACTCGGGCTGATTTGTAATCCTATCTAAGATCTGATTGAGTGATTTAAGCATATCGCCTTACTAGATAGCGTTTATCGCAGTAATGAGGTACAGTCTTCTTTGAATTTGATTTCCTGTATTGATGCAGCGCATCCCTATTATTTATTGTTTCTTACCTGTTCCCTGTTCCCAGATCCGCTGTTCCCTAAAATTCCGAAATTGTGTACCTCATAGCTATGAGAATTGCTATAATTAGTTAATTTGACAATAGTTTTGATTGCTTCAGGACTTACGTCCCAGCGTTGAAGCCTTTGCCACGCTAGAAGCTTGTGTCACACTGGCCAAAAACTAGCTTATAGTTAGTAGGGTGACCCTAAAGATAGAATGGCTAGCGTTAAGTCCTGTTGCTTGTTCTGTAGCACAAACGACCGATAGAGTCCGCCATGAGCCAAAACTCCTCAGTTAATTCTTCCCCTAGCTCGACCGGTAACTACAAACTCAACTCAGTTTTACAAGCTGCTCTGAGTAGCCTTGATGTACAACTAGAGGAAGAATTAGCGCGCTACCGACGTCGAAGAGTAGGACGCCCAGTAATGACTAACCGTGGTCTTGGTCGTAACCGGGTCCGTAAACCCCTAGAGTTAATTTCTGTCGGTGAGGTAAAACAGAAACCCTCACCATCACCGACAAACCAGACCATCTCTCGACTAAACCAGCCATCAACCATTGCACTGCCAAACCTAACCACCAAGGCGACAACTTCTCAGAAACAACCACAACAGCCATTGGTTGAGGAGACTGAATCCCTAGATTCCCTCTCATCACAGTCCCCGAAACCTACTCAGCCACCAGTTGTATCCCAGTATAATAATGGTGACAGTGCTAGCCTAGGAATTCAGAAAGAGGCTACGGAGCAACTTAACCCTCCTGAAAAATTGCCTGAAGACTCAGGTAGTTTGATCAAGTTAGGGGCTAACCAAACCCAGCCAGAAGATTATCTCGAATCATCAGAAAAACTACTACAGAGTCTGGCAGAAGATGAAGAAGAATTTGACAACCAAAAGCAGGTGTCTTACCAACTGCTGACTCCGTTAAATGTCGGTTTCATGGTACTTTTGCTGTTGTTAAGCGCTACCCTACCCTATATCTTCTCCAATCCATCGGTGTTAAGTAATCTGGATCTGTCACGGCTGATCAGCTTCATCATCCCCAAGATCTCCAAAACCCCTCAGCAAATTAAACCACATAAACCACAACAGACTGAGTCGATTCCCCATTCTCCCCTACAGGGTGGACCTAATTTGGCTTCTGAGGAATTTGTAGACTTGAACTTACATACCCTTTCTCAAGTGGAAGCTACTCCAGGACCGCAGCAAAAACCTTTTTATACAAAAGATGTTCCTTTACCTAAGGTGGTTGAATCAGCTCCTAAGGTGGTAACTAGACCGATGCCTCCTAAAGGGTCTTCCTTATCTTCAGTACTTTTGCCTTCTGTTCAACCACTGCAAAAGGTTCCCTTGTCATCATTACCAACCACCTCAGGCTCTTTAGTACCCCCAGAAAGACGGGTACAGTCAGGATTACTTAAGCCAGCTATCTCTGAAACACTCCAGAATCAAGCCGCATCTCTAAGAACAGTGGTAGAGGAGTCTTTACCTGCTCGCGATCCTTTCTACTATGTGCTGATCAACTACGATGGTAAACGTTCCCTACAGCAAGCTAGGACAATTGTTGCTGATGCCTATGTGCGCAAATTATCTCAAGGTACCCGGATTCAGATGGGAGCTTTCAAATTTGAACATGAAGCACAAGGTTTGGTCGGAAAACTCCAGCAACAGGGAATTTCTGCTTCGATTTATCATCCTTAGTTAAGTTGAAACTGTCAAGTGTCAAGTTCAATCTTAATGACATCAGTTTTCATTCCTTAAGCCCTGATCATGTATGGAAAGCTGCCATGGGATTATTAGATCGTATGTTTAGAATAATTCGCGCTAGCCTTAATAGTCTGATTAGCCAAGCTGAAGATCCTGAGAAAATCCTGGAACAGGCTGTCGATGATATGCAGCAGGATTTGATTCAAATGCGGCAGGCTGTAGCTCAAGCGATCGCTACCCAAAAACGCACGGAACGACAAGCCTCCCAGGCTCAAGCCGCTGCTGAGCAATGGTACCGTCGCGCTCAGTTAGCCTTGTCAGCAGGAGACGACCAGTTGGCACGGGATGCCCTGACACGGCGGAAATCTCATCAACAGACTGTCACAACCATGAAAGCTCAGCTTTCCCAGCAAGCTGAGCTTGTTTCCAAGCTTAAGGAAGATCTCCGTACCCTAGAGCCGAAAATCTCAGAGGCCAAAACTAAAAAGAACTTGTATATTGCTCGGGCTCAATCAGCTAAGGCATCCATGAAAATTAATGAGATGCTGGGTAATGTGGGTAACAGTAGTGCCTTGAGCGCTTTTGAACAGATGGAAGAAAAGGTAATGCAGCTTGAAGCCCGGTCTGAGGCAATGGCTGAATTAGGCGGCAATCAACTGGATAAAAAATTTGCTGCTCTCGAAGGTAACTATGATGTGGAAGCTGAGTTAGCCGCCATGAAGGCTAATCTGATTAAAGGAACCGAAACTCCTCAATTACCCTCAACTCAGACATAATAACCGAAAAATCCGGAAAAATTGGATAAATAGCCGGAAAAAGTAAGTAGTTTCCCCATGGTCACCTCAATTGCACCTTGAGAAAGTTGTATCAAAACACCTTAGAGCCTTGACCCAAGGGGTTACTATATACGCAAACCGCACCTTCTCGACCTTCTTTCTCAATACTCGGAAAGGGAATAGGTAGAATAAGACAAGGACGTTTTCTGCTGAAGATGGCACTATTATATCATAAGCGCCTGTGGAAACCAGTTTTTAACCCCTCGAACAGCAATCCCGATCAATCCCCCATGGTTCAGCCGCCAGAAAGTTCAACCCTTAGCTTGTTGTCTAGCACTTTTTCCCAAGAAGTTTTTAAACTGGATGAAAGGCTCCCTGTCTTAATGGCTAGGGTATGGGTCAAGCCCGCAAATTTTTCAGTTACCCAATCAGACTTGAGATGGGACAGCAACAATTGCTTGTCCCTCAAGACAACTTAACTCAAGACAACTTAACTAGGCTTACGCACCAGCAAGCCAGTTTTATACCTACTTTGTACATTCCTAGAGGATAAACAGCGTTATGGGATTATTTGATCGCCTTAGCAGAGTGGTTAGAGCTAATCTGAACGATATAGTCAGCAAGGCTGAGGATCCAGAAAAGATTCTTGATCAAGCTATTGTTGATATGCAAGAGGATCTGGTTCAATTGCGTCAAGCAGTTGCCAGGTCAATTGCTGAACAAAAACGCACAGAGCAGCAATACAACAAAAACCAAACAGAAGCTAACAACTGGCAGAAAAGAGCTCAGCTGGCTCTGACCAAAGGGGATGAAAACCTGGCTCGTGAGGCTCTGGTGCGTAAGAAGAGCAATTCTGATACTGCTGGTACCCTGAAAACTCAGTGGGATCAGCAAACTGAGCAGGTCAATAATCTTAAGCGTAATCTGGTTGCTCTCGAAGGCAAAATTTCCGAAGCCAAGACCAAAAAGAATATGCTCAAAGCACGAGCTCAGGCGGCTAAGGCCAATGAAAAGTTACAACAAACCATGGGGTCTCTCAATACTAGTGGCTCCGTAGCAGCGTTTGAGCGTATGGAACAGAAAGTCTTGGATATGGAGGCTCGTTCTCAAGCTGCCCATGAGCTGGGTGGTAGTGACTTGGAAAGTCAATTTAAACTCTTGGAAGGCAATGATGTTGAAGATGAGTTGGCCACGATGAAAGCTCAGTTGGCTGGTGGTTCTGTATCTCAAGGAGCTTTACCAGCCCCAGAGGAGAAAAAATCGACTTCCTCAGATTCACCCGTTGACAAAGAGTTGGAAGACCTCCGCAAACAAATTGATAATCTGTAGTCAGATCAAATCCGGTTAATCACTTTGGTTTCACTGAAATTGTTAATTGTTAATGGTTAAGGGTTAATTGGTAATTGTTAATTGGTTATTAGCTAATTGCTTACTAGCTAATTGGTTACTAGCCAATTTTCGATTTTTAAGTTTTAGTTGACTAATTAATCACTTTGTGTTAAGGAAAATGGTTAATGGTTAATGGTTACTAGCCAATTTTCCATTAACTCATGATTCAAGTTGCCAATTAAAGCGGTAACTGGTGGTATAATTCTGGAGAGTATCCTAGAGTCTTTCTCAGTAACAGCAACTTCCAAGCAATCGGTGAGAAAGCAATCGGTGAAAAACACTCAGGAAACAATAACTTAGCGGCACTGATCAACTTACCTCGTTTAAGAGCTACTAAGCCCCAATGTAATCTCAGATAAGCGCCCAGCTCCCACAGTAATGGGAGTTTACCTTGATATTTTTCACTGACTAGTTCATAGATTTTTTGCTTAATCGAAATATGAGTCTTCAGACGTTTCTGGAACGAAAATTTTTGATTATAAGCACCAGACCAAACCGTCCGGTAAGCTAGGCACTTATTGATAAATATAGCATCCCCAAACTGGGCGATTCTAATCCAGGAATCAATATCATCAAAGTTGGTATCTAAGCTAGAATCCCAACCACCGGAACTGAGAAACCCATCACGGGAGAAAGCGACTTGCGCTGGGGTGCCAAACGGTACCATTTCCAGAAGCATTCCATAATGAATGTCTTCTTGGGCAATATATAACCTTGGCGGTGAACCTACTCGCCGTGTTATACTTAGTTCTACTCCTAAGGTATTTACTTGAGCCGATTGGCAAGAGCAAATCACTGCTTTCGGATGTAATGCGATCGCATTAGCCATTTCTTCAATGCAGTTCTTGGCTAAGTAGTCATCATCATCCAACAGCTTGATCCAATCACCAGTTGCCAACTCTACCCCTTGATTTACCGCTTTCGAGTGGCCCATATTATCGGAATTTCGGTGATAAACCAAGCTATGCTCACCAGCACGTGCCAACGCTTCACTGCGCTCTTGGACATAACCTTCAGTCCCATCAGACGAACCGTTGTCAACGATAACAATTTCACAGGGAAACGTCTGAGCAAGCGCGCTTTCAATTGCACGCTTGAGTAGATCTAGACGATTATAAGTCGTGATGACAACGCTGAATTTCATCTGGCACCCTCCAGGAAAATTCTGTTATTAGCTTAGCTTTAACCATCAAAGCTCCAACCTGATAATTTCCCTGAAAGCTTTATAACTAATAAGTTTAGCGTCATTATATCCCCATGTTGTTTAAAAGTTTCTAGTTAAAGTTTAAACTCTCAACCTGTAACCTTCAACCCACTAACCTTCAACCTTCAACCTTCAACCCACTAACCTTCAACCTGTAACCTTCAACCCACTAACCTTCAACCTTCAACCTTCAACCTGTAACCTTCAACCCACTAACCTTCAACCTTCAACCTTCAACCTGTAACCTTCAACCCACTAACCTTCAACCTGTAACCTTCAACCTTCAACCTTCAACCTGTAACCTTCAACCCCAGTCCCAGCAACTCAGAACTCCAGCTACCGTGTAAACCGTAAGGGATATGATGCTTCAAGTGCAGTCGTGCGACTGGTCCGCTAGTTAAATCACGACCATCTAATATGACTAGATCCGATCGGTGATGACTAGCATCATATACTAAGGTCAATACCCAACCATCATCTTCTCGTTCAGCATTGGGTCGTGGCACAAACATTGGTTCATTTACAAAACCCTTAGGGGCAGCACTCCAGAATTGTTGTGTCTTTGTTTCCATATCTATTTTTAGAATCCCTTGTAATGGAGCATTACGGGTGGGATGATCAGCAGCTCCGATAAATAAGTAGCGATAGGGATTTCCGACATGATTAGGGTGAATGCTAGGAAACTCGCAACAGCGCTCTTCTAATAACTTACTCCCTACGGTTTTGTCAGTTAAGTTCAACGTAAAGCGCCAGAGTTGCCCTGGTGCGTTCCCATTAAAATCAACCTTCCGGAAATCACTACCTACGTCTACTGCTGATAATGACTTGTAGCAAATAGAATCGACATAAATATTGCCATCTTCCTCAAAAGCATTAGCGTGATGGAAGATAAAGCCCGATTGGATTTCTAGGATTTTGACTTCCTCTGTATTCTGTTTACGAGGAATCACTATAATCCGCGTCGGTTGTTCAGGCTGATATGCCAAACACTCACCAGCTCCTCGGTATCCCAACAGGAACGGAAAGGGATTATAGCTAACAGGATTTTGGAAGAAAATACAGTAATTTGGGGTAATCGCAAAATCGTGGATAAAGGCAAAACCAGGAACACTATAACTCTGACGTCGTAATAGTTTACCGGTTGGATCCAATTCGTAAATAGTAATTTTGCTAGACAGACCTGGCTGAATCGCGAAATTTACCAGACAAGGTTGACCACCATCAAGCTTACTACTAGGGTCAATCCAAGGATGAGCAGCAAAGGATTCACCCCCTGCTAATATTCCATCCAAGTTATCTTCACCCAAGGTTTCAAGAGTATGGGGGTCTAGACCGTAAGGTTTAGCGGCTTCCCATAAGGCTAAGAGTTTTCCACCCCAGTAGATCACATTGGTATTCGCAATATTTTTAAGTTGGATATCAAATAGATTCGCTAACCAACCCCCAGGCTTCTGAGTGCCAAACACTCCTCTATATACCGGTTTCCCAGCTTTCTGTTCCGCTAAGAAGCCCTCTGTGCGTACAAACCGATTGCGAAAATGAGCTCGACCGTGATCAAATGCGATCGCACAAATCATCCCATCCCCATCAAATGGATGATGCACCCGGTAACCATTAATATCCAGCAAACCAGGACCATTGCGTAACCAAGTCCCCTGCAACTCCTTAGGAATTTCCCCTTCTACTTGATCAATCCAATAATCCTCTTCATGGCGTTGGGACTCATAACCTCTTGCCCAATCTTCTTGGCTATAGGACACACCAGGTAAGATCACCCCATTCGCTTCTTTGTTTAACACATTTTTCATTTTTTATCAAGTCCTTAGCCAGATTATTTTATGAATAGTTTTTAATTTTATTTACATTTTATTACTTTATCAGACTTTGTATACCAAAGGGAATCGGGAATCGGGAATCGGGAATCGGGAATCGGGAATCGGGAATCGGGAATCGGGAATCGGGAATCGGGAATCGGGAATCGGGAATCGGGAATCGGGAACAAAAGTAAGCCGTGAGCTTTTAGCTCACGGCTTACTGCTGTTCGCGCAGCGTGCGCGTAGCGCATATGCTTACAACTTAAATTACTTAACTTAATTGTTAACTTATAATTGTAAACTTACTTATTAACTTAATTTTCAACACTTTAGCCATTGAGAAAGATCCCGACCAATCAAATCTTGAAGCTGGAGGATATCCTCGCGATAGAATTCAATCAATTGCTTCCGCACTGCTGGTGATAACTTAGGTTTACCACGATTTAAATATCTAATCTTGTTAACTAGTTTATCGCTTAGGCTAGTAGGAACCAATGGACTCAGAATTGATTTAACAGGGTGCGGTTGGCTCAAAAATGATTCCAACGCTTTGTTCTTGGGAAGGCGAGGAGCTTGCCTAACTTTTTCAGATATATCTGGGGTAAAAGTATCGTCTATCTCCAAGAAACCAAACATATCTTTCAGCATACCTAGAGAATTATTCTTCAAATCTTCGTATAGATAAACCTTAATCTGGCTTTTTTCAAACTCTTCATAATAACGCTTTAATTGGACATAGTAAAGTCCCTGGTGTTTATAGTGCCAGAAAGACCACCAGTTATTTTTGATGCGCTCCTCTTCTTGGGCAAGAGCCTCAGCAAAATCCAATGGTTCGCGCTCTTGCTTGATTAAATGTAAATAGTTGGAATAGGCTCTTTCTGCTGGATCTCGAAGAATGGCAATCAATTTAGCCTTAGGAATATAGTACTTTATCCGTTCAACAGATTTCGCAATGTAGAGATAACTTGTAGATGCTTCACCAATAGCTACTTGATTAGTTACCTTCTTATATAGGGCACGATAGTCGTCAATATTAGTTACAATGAAATTAGCTTCTTTTTCATCTCCTAACCCACTAAAATCTAAATTTTCTTCTTCAAAAGCAAAAAACCTAGGTTCCTTGGCAGGACTCATGTAGATTTGCGGATGTTGCTTTAGATATCGATAAATTGAGGTGGTTCCAGCCTTAGCTGCACCTAGGATTAAAAAGTTGGGCATTATCATGAGTCTATCTAGTTATAGCAAATCTTATCCCCATGAGGTACAAATCTCTGGGTTTTAGGGAGCAGGGAGCAGGGAGCAGGGAGCAGCGATGCAGAGGTGCGACCCGTGGCGAATTTAATTCGCCTACGGAAAAAGCACCATTACGGTCTTGGGGAGCCAGTGCGGTTTTGGGGGGAACCCCCATGAGCAACTGGTGTGGTTTCCCCCATGAGCGACTGCATCAAGACGGGAGCAGGGAAGAGGGAAGAAGGATAAAATCCAGTGTACTTGATAGTGATGCAAACTGCCGTAGCAGACTGTCTATAGCAAAGGGAATCGGGAATCGGGAGGGAACAAAAATTATTACAATTGATTTCGGCTCCCTATCTCCCTTGGTTATCTCTATTATCTAGTAGAACCCTTACCCATCTGTGTAACCCTCGCTAACATTATTTCACAAAACTTTACATCAATAACTAGGAAGTATAGTATAATAATTTCTAGTATTATAGCTAGCAGTAATAAATTAGTCTTTGTAGTAACAATAACGGCATCAAGCCACTATTAATCAAATATCAGTTGTCAGCCTAAGGATTAAAATAAACTTTCCGTAGGGTGCGCCGATTCGCCAGCTGATAGCTGTTCGCGTAGCGTGCGCGTAGCGCATTAACTGATAACTGTTCGCGTAGCGTGCGCGTAGCGCATAAGCTGATAGCTTAAGTTAACTACCCCTCCCCAGGCTCAGGAGAACGAATCCCATGGCATTAGATGTATTGAAACGCTATAACACTCAGTTAGGTTTAGCCCTATGCTTAGCAATTAGTGGAGCGTACGCATTTTCAGCAAACCAAGCTAATGCTCAGATTACTCCTGATGCGACTTTGCCCCAGGGGGAAAGGTCTTTGCTAGACCTAGGCTCTGGTGAGGTAAATGGGAAAATTGTTGATCTCATTAAAGGAGGAGCAATCCGGGATATCAATTTGTTCCACAGTTTCCTAGAATTTAATGTCTCAGATGGGCAAAGGGTTTATTTTGCTAATCCAGCTGGGATTGAAAATATTCTGTCTCGGGTAACTGGTGCTAATCCCTCTAATATTTTTGGCACCTTGGGTGTCAATGGTGGCGCGAATTTGTTCTTGATTAATCCCAAGGGGATTTTGTTTGGGGATAAGGCCAAGCTGGATGTATCGGGTTCGTTTGTAGGCACCACTGCTGATGGGATTGGGTTTGGCAATCGAGGAGTGTTTAGTGCCTCTAATCCAGAGCCTCCCTCACCATTGTTGACCGTTAATCCTAATGTATTCTTCTTTAATCAAATTCCGGGTAAGATTACCAGTCAAGCTAAGTTGGAAAAGCTAGCGGTTGATAACCTGTTGTTGCTCGGTGGTGATATTGAGGTTAGCAAGAAAGAGAATAGTAAGGAAGATAGTAAGATATCTACCAATCAAGGTGGGAATATTCTGTTAGCGGGATTGGGCGCACCAGGACAAGTAGCTTTGACTCAAGAGGGTGACAAGCTGGGTTTGGATTTTCCGGATGGCGTCAAGAAAGGGAATGTTGTAATTAAGGATAGCGCTATAGAAACTTTCGTAGCCAAAGATAGCAATGTTGATGGTGGTGACATTAGGATTATTGCTGATTCTTTGGAAGTAGAAAACTCGGAAAATAAGAAAGACCGGGGTATTTTTACCAAAACTGAGAGGAATGGTAAGAAAAGCGGTGATATTAGTATAAGCGCTGATGACTCAGTATTAATTAAGTCTAGTGCTAAGAAAGAGCGCCAGGGAATTTTTACGATTACCGATAAAAAAGGTGGAGAAGGCGGAAACATAACTATCGATGCTGGCTCCTTGACAGTGACAGTAGAGAACGAAAATAAAAAACAGGTAAAAAAAGAACAGGGAATCTTTACAATAAATAAGGCAGATGGTCAGAAAAGTGGTGATATTAGTATCACCGCTGATGACTCAGTATCGATTAAGTCTACTGTTGAAAAAGAGCGCCACGGCATCTTTACGATCACCGAAAAAAAAGGTGGAGAAGGAGGAAAAATAACTATCGACGCTGGCTCGTTGACAGTAGAGACCGCTCGAAGAGAGCAGGGAATATTCACCATAACTAAGGCAAGTCAAAAAGGGGGTGATATTATCATCACCGCTGATGGCTCAGTTTCCATTATTAATTCTAATAAAGGAAGTCAGCATGGAATTTTTACCTTAACTGATTACAAGAAAGATAACAAAAAAGATGACCCAGATGGTCAACCAGGAGGAAGTATTAAAATTACCGCTAGCTCGCTAACGGTGGACTCTGAAAAAGAAGAGCCCGGGATTTCCGCAAGAACAGGGGGAGATAGTGATAGCGGCAGCATTACCATTGATGTGAGTGGCAATGTAGAACTGAGAAATAAAGGTACCATTCAAACTGAACAACGTAACAGCAAAAGACAGGGTCGTCCAGGAGATGTGACCTTAAATGTCGATGGCGATGTTACCCTCTATGATGAAAGCAGACTTCAGATCGAAAATAAAGGGGATGGATCCGGAGGTAAAATTACTATCTTGGCTGGGGGAGCAGTTAAGGTTCTATACAACAGTAAAATTGAGAGTACTGCTGAAGTAAGAGATCGTGAAATTAGACAAGCCTCATCGGAACCAAGGAGCGGTGGTATTTTAATCGAAGCTGCTTCCCTCTCCATTGATGCTCGCAAAGATCCCAACGATCCTAAATCGGAAAGAGGACAGAAAGGTGAAATTAAGGCTAAGACTGAAGACTCACCTATCCCTGACGGTAACCCGATAGAAATCCGTGTGGGGTCACTGACCATGATTGGCTCTGGAGAAAGCAGAGGAAGTTCTTCTAGTGGTATAACTGCTAATACATCAGGAGATGGCAAGGGAGGCAGGCTCACAATCATAGTTGAGGGAGACTTCATCATGAAAGATCGAGCCAAAATTGAAGTGTCAGCCAAAAATGACAAGACAGGCAATGCTGGCGAGATAACCATTGAAGCTGCTTCACTTTCCTTAAGCGGTAGAAGCTTTATCAGATCTGATGCTAGGAGAGACAATAAGGGAAATCCTGGTAACATCACCATAACCGCTAAGGATAAGATTGAGATTAACAATAGCAACATCAGAAGTGACATAGATTTTAATGGGGGAAACCCAGAGCTCGCTAAAGAAAAACCAGAAAGCTTTGGTAACATTACCATTACAGCTCGCTCTCTATCCCTCCAAGATGGAGGGAGATTAGAAGCTTTCACTCAGGGCAACATTCCAACAGGTAAGATTACAGTCAATGCCACGGATTTTGTGGAAATTTCTGGGACTGGTGTTGATCCCAGTGGCATAGTCACCGAAAGTAGACTAGGAGCTCAGGATGTTGGAGGCAATACCCCTAAGCTAGGAGGGATTGAGGTCAATACCGATGGGAAATTAACTGTATCAAATGGCGCAGTCATAAGCGCTCGCAGCACCGGTGAATTTACAGGCGGTGATATCACAATCAATGCTAAGGAAGTAGAGGTCACTGAAGGGGGAGAAATTCTTTCTACTGCCACCAGTAGTAACTTAGAAGAAGTCTTAGAAGTAACGGCAGAGGGAGCAATTGAGACTCAACTCTTAGATGTAGATGGTGCTCAGAGAAATGGTCAACCTGGCAATGCTGGCAAGATTACGATTAAGGCTTCAGAGCAAGTTATTGTTAGTGGTAGTGATCCAAACTTCTCACAACCTACTATTGATCAGCTCAGAAATAGACTGAACCGACAAAATAGAGATGTGGCTTTTGAAGATAACAAAATAAAAAAAACAACTCGTGAACTATTCGAGAAGCTGAATAAACTTGATAAACTACAGGATAAACTACAGGATAATCTATCAGAAAAAGAAATAGAAGAAATTAACGAAGATATAGAAAAAACCAATAAAGATATACAAAAATTTCAAGGAAGAATAGAAGAAGCAGAAATAGAAAAAATAGATAAAAAAATTGAGGCGTTCAGTGATATCCTTGAGATTCAAAATGATATCCCCCAGAGTAGGATTTCGGTTGGAGCCAACAGAGGTAGCAATGCTGGAGACTTGACAATAGAAACCAAAAACCTAACTGTCGAAGATGGAGGACGAATATCAGTAAGCGCTGTGCCATTGGATCAGGATGGTTTTCCAAAGAGCAACGTGAAAGAGAGCGAGCGAGGAGTAGCTGGCAAACTGACCATTGATGCTGATTCTCTCACCCTAGACAACGGCCAACTTGTAGCTGCTACTGGAAAATCAACCAATCAACAAACCAACAGCGAAGATGCAGCAACTATCAAGATCAATGTATCAGGATTGACAACACTCGATAACAACAGCTTGATCTTGGCTGATGCTACAGGTGGTGATGATGTCAAAGGCGGGAACATAATTATTGACGGTGGATTACTGATCCTATTCCCCTCCGACGGTGAAACGGGTAACGATATCTTTGCTAATGCTGAAGAAGGCCAAGGTGGAAACATCACAATCACCCTGCAAGGCTTGTTTGGAAACTTCAAGTCACAGCAAGGTCGGACTCGATTTAATGATATATCTGCTATTAGTTTGAGTGGAGGTCAGTCTTTGGCTGGGTCTTTGGAGATCGATGCTGCAGTTAATCCTACCCAGGATCCTGAGATCTTACCAACATCAATAGTTGACCCTTCAGCATTAATTGTTGCTAACTGTCCCAGGAGTGGAAAAGTAGCTGTAGATGAACTCGGTGAATTCATTGTTACTGGACGGGGTGGCTTACCTCCAAGTCCCCTAGACCCAATTACTCAACAGTCTGTACTGGTAGATTGGATTACCCTTGATACTGAAGAAGAGAACATCGAAGAAGCTATCTCTACTCCTACTCCTGATCTCAGTTACTTACCCATGAGAGGGAAACGTCGTGCTGTCAATACTCCTACTCCTGCTCGTCCCAAGAAGAAAATAGTGGAAGCTCAGGGTTGGATAGTGGGCGAGGATGGTACAATTATCTTGACCGCTGAACCGAATAATGGTACTCCTAAGAGTAATTGGTATAATCCTAGGTCTTGTGGTAGCAAGGGTTGAGCGAGATGTTGGAAATTCCAGCAATTTTCAGCAATTATAGTGCTGGGAGATAAGTATAGGGCTAGTTTAATGATTTCCAGCCCAGTTGATTCACTGTTGGAAATTGCTGCAATTTTCGATAAGCGTGTACACAGTCCCAAACTATAGCGCTAATTAAAATTGGCTAGATTAAGCGCCTATTAAACTATAGCGCTAGGTCAGCTAACTTCAATCCAATTACTTAATTTTAGCCTGACTACGAATCTCTGAACTTTAATTTTTGTATTAACAATTGTTGCAACAAATGTTATTCTAATAATAGGTCGAAAACAAGAGGATGGCAAATGAGACTAGCGTATCAATTCAAACTTAGGCTAACCAAATCACAAACATCAGAGATGGAAAGATGGCTTGAGATGCTACGTCATCAATATAACTATCTTTTGGCTGACAGATTTGCCTGGCACGAGCAAAATAGATGCTCTATAAACTCCTGTCCTCTTGTTTGTCATTTGCCAGAGCTAAGAGACAATCCTGATTATTATTCACAAAAGAGAACTTTACCTCAATTAAAGAAAGATAGAGCCTGGTATAAGGCAATTCACGCCAATGTGTTACAGGATTGTGTTAAGCGCGTCGATCTAGCTTTTAAGCGATTCTTAAAAGGGGATTCCAATGGCAAACGAAGCGGAAGACCTAGATTCAAAAGTAAGGAGCGTTTTAGATCCCTAACATTTTCGGCCTTCTCCAAGAGTCCTATAAATGGAAATAGATTAAATCTTCCTAAGTTTGGTTGGGTCAAGATGATCTACCATAGACCAATCCCCACCGGTTTTAAAATCAAAACGGCCACAGTAACTCGAAAAGCGGATGGTTACTATGTGACACTGTCCATTCAAGACGACACTGTCCCTAATGTGATGGCGATCGAAGAAGTCAAAAATCCGGTCGGGATTGACATGGGTCTCAAATCCTTCTTGATCAAATCTGATGGTTCCGAGGTACCAATTCCTCAATATTATCGTAAAGCCCAGAAGCGATTGAAGAAAATTCAAAAAGCAGTTAGCCGTTCCAAGAAAGGAAGTAACAATAGGAAAAAGGCTGTATCGAAACTAGGAAAAGCTCACAAAAAGGTAGCTGACACTAGAAAAGATTTTCACTTTAAGACTGTAAAAAAGCTATTAGATACTCACGATTTAGTAGCTCACGAAAAACTCAATATAAAAGGTTTGGCCAAAACTAGATTAGCTAAATCAGTTTTAGACGCTGGGTGGGGACAATTTCTGTCCATACTATCAACCAAAGCCGAGAATGCTGGGTTAATAGCAAAAGTAGTAAATCCCCGAAATACCAGTCAAAACTGCTCTAATTGTGGTCAAAAAGTTCCTAAAAAACTAAAAGATCGCATACATTCTTGCCCTCATTGTGGCTACAAAGCGGATAGAGATGTGAATGCGGCTAGAAACATCCTCAAATTGGCGGTGGGGCATCCCGTCTGTAGTAGTGCGGCTCGTTCCTAATAGGAGCCTTTCGTAATAGAAAGGGGTATGATTAGGGGGATTCGTGAGGTCTAACCTCAAAAATCCTAACTATCCTCAGGATGTGGGTGAAAGTCCCACCCTTGAAGAGA
>NZ_JAAHIE010001029.1:0-1898 GCF_010671945.1 Moorena sp. SIO4E2 | reverse complement strand
GAAAGCTTCTTTGTTGTGCCTGATTTTTTCTTGCGCTTAGACATCGTTGGCTATTCTTGGCCTTTTTGTCTATTATACCCCAAAAAATCCCGTTTTATCCCGCTTTTTGACTACTTAATTGCAAGGCTTATGAGAAGTGGCCTTCTAAAAAGTAATTATTTCACACATTGAGCCATTCAATCATCTAAGGCAATCACAATTTTGTATTACACTATTGACACTTTGTATTATATTACGTAGTATATATATAACATAGTAATACAGGACATAAACCTGCTTGCTCTGAAGCACCTTGAAAACTTCAGAGAATCCTAAATCTATGGGTCGGCTCACCTATTGGCGTGGGTAACTGTCTTTGACACTCCCCGGCCTGTTCGCGTAGCGGAGGCCGTAGGCCACAAGGCGCGGGGATTCCTAGATCAACGAACCGCCGTAAACCTTCGTGTTCCTCTTCTTGACGCCGCCAAAAATTGGACAATACTTAACCAAAAACCCGTACGTAGACCAAGTTTCCAGTCAATTCACGAAAGACCTAGAGGGCAGTTCTCCTTAGGCGTTAAGGTACTTTACCTTGGAAGTGCCTTAAAAAGTCCGTTGCTTCCATTTTCCCTAAGTTTCGGTGTGCCCCACCGTACTTTTTCTTTTCTCAAAATGTGTTCTTCTAGGTTCACACACCAACTTTTAATTGATGATTGGGTTTTTAAGGAGGATTTTCCCTACCCTCCGGGCATTTCTTCTTTAAGGTCAAGCAGTGGCGGGTCTCTCTCCCGGTTGCGCCAAGGCCAAAGGCCACGCTACGCGAACGGATTTGCAGCCTGTACCCATATCTAAATAATACTCTAGCGCGCAGGTATTGTCAACCTTTTTTGGCAAAATTGTGTCTAGGCGACTAAAGTCGCAGCGAGCCTACATCCGGTGGTTTAAAAACCCGGGGTTTTGGCTTGTGGGAATTTCCATAAGGAGACGTCTAAATCGAAAACCTAGCAATCCATCCACGTTGTACAAATTGCGGTAACTCAGATGCTACATCAATAGCTAATTCATCAGCAGCTAGGTCTTGACAAATTGCTTCAAATCGATTTTCGGCTTGAAAAGCTTTCAGCAGTTGCCATTCTGCTTTTGTTGGCAGCTCAATGCGCATATCATAACCATTGCGCCAGAGGAATAGTTGTATGCCCCCTTCATCCAAATTCACTTGCTGATCACCTTCGTATTCAGGCTGATTAACTTCCCAAATGCGATGGATCGGGTAAGCTGACTCAATCAGAACACTATTTTTAGGTAAATGGAAAATCAGTTCTCCCCATTTTTCTTGGGGAACTGTACTCAATGCTTGGACATCTAACTTGGTAGCCTCTTCACCATTAAACACACGATGCCAGTGCCACTCTAACCTGGCCACATCTGGTAAATAGGGTAACTGTTTTGCTGGCTCAAAATTGGCTAGAAAATCAGGAAAGTGCTCGCCATAATTTCCTAAATCCATTGATATAGAAGGAAACCGTTGGATATAGCTTATCGCTGTTCCATCAAAAAATTTCTCTCCCACCAAACAACAGCAGACTGGATAAATTGACATTAAGGTTTGGCTCAGGTTGCCTAGGACACTGCTACGATAAATCGCTAACCCTTCAGCAGGGGTCAATTGTTTAGCTGCTTTGATGTGTTGAGCAATGGTTTGTGTACTGGCAGGATTATTTTCAAAAACAGCATCGTAAAATAACTGTTGTAGTGTCCTTAATTCCATCTACTTACCTGATCTAAATACGTAAGCTATCAGCTATCAGCTATCAGCTATCAGCTATCAGCTATCAGCTATCAGCTATCAGCTATCAGCTATCAGCTATCAGCTATCAGCTATCAGCTATCAGCTATCAGCTATCAGCTATCAGCTATCA
>NZ_JAAHIE010001028.1:0-1899 GCF_010671945.1 Moorena sp. SIO4E2 | reverse complement strand
ACTGCTAAAAAATAATGATGAATATCCTAGACTGACTTACATCTTATTTATCAATACAATACTCTAGATTTAATAAGACATAGGGAAACAAATTTGTAAACCATCCCCCCCAAATTTCTTTAGCTTTCTCTCCTTCAATAAAGGAGTTGACAATACGTTGCCATTGCGGATCACTCTTAGGGAGAATCATGCCATAGAAATCACAGGTCAGTGGTTGATCTGGAGATAAGGTGTACTGGGATGAGGATAGTCCTTGTCTGGCGACTTCTCCAATTAATAAAATGCCATCGCTGGCAAAGGCATCAATATCCCTATTGACTAATGCTGTGACTCCTTGAGACCTACCTATGTCTCCAGGAAAAACTATTTTCTGAGCATTAGGATAGGTTTGCTCAATAAATGTTTCTGTGAGGCTACTGGGAAGTACTCCAATTTTTAAACTGTCAAGGCTTTGGTAACGATTGAAGACTCTCGGCTGTTGAGAATCCACTAAAAAGTGTGTGCCAGTAATAAAAAATGGTGTTGAGAATTTTACCCCTGCAATATCACTCCTAATCGTATTAGGTCCACACTCAAGATGTACGGTTTCGTCTCGGACAATAGCAAAGCGATTTTCCAAGGTGGATTGAAGGGCAACAACTTTTAGTTCTATGGGTTTATTGAGTTCTTCGGCAACCTTGTCTTTTAAGGAATTGAGTAGGTCAAAGCAATACCCTTTCCACTCTCCGTTGGTATCAATGTAGCCGAAAGGAGCAGCATCTTTTCTAATACCAACTTTTATGGTACCAGTTCGTTTAATTTGGTCTAAAACCGTTTCTGAACGCTTCGGTATTGGCTCAATGGCAAGTTGTGGTATGATACTTTGGGGAGGTTCACTGCCAAAAGATTCCTCTAGTTGTTCTGGAGTTAAAGATTTGACTAAATGTAGCTCTAGGGAATTCTCAGAGAGGAATTTGGCATAGCTAACACTGAGGTAAGGTCGATAGTTTGGCAAATCCCGAATATGAGTATTAACAAAAGCTAAGCTTAAGGCTTTTAGGTAAGAAAGTCCGACCTGAGGATTGGAACCAAGTAATTCTTTAGGAAACAGGGCAAAATCGTCGCCGGATGCACCACTAGTGGAGAAGTGGTTGCCATCAACAATCATTGCCAGATATTTTTCTGGGGTATTGAGCCAAATGAAGGGGTGAATCTGTTCTGGGACAGTTGGTGCTACGATGTCGTGGCTACCTGCCATAATCATGACTGGCACTTGAATGTTACCCAAGCTAGCTGGACCAAGGGCTGTGCTGGTAATAGGATTAACAGCGATTACAGCTTTGACCCGTGGATCCTGCAAGTCATAATTAAACGGGGGTAAGCGATTGGCAAGGCATTGGAGCAGTACAGAGAGATTGAAGGTTGGGTCTTGATCAGGACACACTTGGCGCAGTCTTAAATCATTAATTTCTGCACCTGCTACGGCTAACGCTGTGTAACCCCCGAAGGAATGACCAATCACACCAACCTGTTCCAGATTCAGCTTATTAGCAAAATTAGGGTCAGATTTAGAGAGGTCTTCCAGCTCATCGAGCACATATCTAATATCTAAGGGTCGTTCAATAAACTCTACCGGATTGATTCCATTCGCTAGTCCCTGTAGTACAGCTTGAGAGTATTCAACATTACTCCCGACGTGTTCAGGAACGGCTACAGCAATGCCATGGGATGCTAAGTGTTCTGCTAAATAGGTGAAATGGTTGCGATCTGAGGCAAAGCCATGGGACATGACTACTAAGGGGGCTGGTTTTGGATTGCCTTTGGGTAAGTACAAAGCAACCTCAAACTTGGTTTCTCCGGATAACCCTAGAGGGGATTGACGGCGGCGACCGGAAAGGGTGATGACTTGGTCTGTGAATT
>NZ_JAAHIE010001027.1:0-1899 GCF_010671945.1 Moorena sp. SIO4E2 | reverse complement strand
AATTCACAGACCAAGTCATCACCCTTTCCGGTCGCCGCCGTCAATCCCCTCTAGGGTTATCCGGAGAAACCAAGTTTGAGGTTGCTTTGTACTTACCCAAAGGCAATCCAAAACCAGCCCCCTTAGTGGTCATGTCCCATGGCTTTGCCTCAGATCGCAACCATTTCACCTATTTATCAGAACACTTAGCATCCCATGGCATTGCTGTAGCCGTGCCTGAACACGTCGGGAGTAATGTTGAATACTCTCAAGCTGTACTACAGGGACTAGCGAATGGAATCAATCCAGTAGAGTTTATTGAACGACCCTTAGATATTAGATATGTGCTCGATGAACTGGAAGACCTCTCTAAATCTGACCCTAATTTTGCTAATCAGCTGAATCTGGAACAGGTTGGTGTGATTGGTCATTCCTTCGGGGGTTACACAGCTTTAGCCGTAGCAGGTGCAGAAATTAATGATTTAAGACTGCGCCAAGTGTGTCCTGATCAAGACCCAACCTTCAATCTCTCTGTACTGCTCCAATGCCGTGCCAATCGCTTACCCCCGTTTAATTATGACTTGCAGGATCCACGGGTCAAAGCAGTAATCGCTGTTAATCCTATTACCAGCACAGCCCTTGGTCCAGCTAGCTTGGGTAACATTCAAGTCCCAGTCATGATTATGGCAGGTAGCCACGACATTGTTGCACCAACTGTCCCAGAACAGATTCACCCCTTCATCTGGCTCAATACCCCAGAAAAATATCTGGCAATGATTGTTGATGGCAACCACTTCTCCACTAGTGGTGCATCCGGCGACGATTTTGCCCTGTTTCCTAAAGAATTACTCGGTTCCAATCCTCAGGTCGGACTTTCTTACCTAAAAGCCTTAAGCTTGGCCTTTATTAATACTCATATTCGGGATTTGCCAAACTATCGACCTTACCTCAGTGTTAGCTATGCCAAATTCCTTTCTGAGAATTCCCTAGATCTACATTTAGTCAAATCTTTAACACCAGAACAACTAGAGGAATCTTTTGGCAGTGAACTTCCCGAAAGTATCATACCACAACTTGCCATTGAGCCAATATCCAAGCGTTCAGAAACGGTTTTAGACCAAATTAAACGAACTGGTACCATAAAAGTTGGTATTAGAAAAGATGCTGCTCCTTTCGGCTACATTGATACCAACGGAGATTGGAAAGGGTATTGCTTTGAGCTACTAAATTCCTTAAAAGACAAGGTTGCCGAAGAACTCAATAAACCTATAGAACTAAAAGTTGTTGCCATTCAATCAACCTTGGAAAATCGCTTTGCTATTGTCCGAGACGAAACCGTACATTTGGAGTGTGGCCCTAATACTATTAGGAGTGATATTGCAGGGGTAAAATTCTCAACACCATTTTTTATTACTGGCACACACTTTTTAGTAGATTCTCAACAACCGAGAGTCTTCAATCGTTACCAAAGCCTTGACAGTTTAAAAATTGGAGTGCTTCCCAGTAGCCTCACAGAAACATTTATTGAGCAAACCTATCCTAATGCTCAGAAAATAGTTTTTCCTGGAGACATAGGTAGGTCTCAAGGAGTCAAAGCATTAGTCAATAGCGATATTGATGCCTTTGCCAGCGATGGCATTTTATTAATTGGAGAAGTCACCAGACAAGGACTTTCCTCATCCCAGTACACCTTATCTCCAGATCAACCACTGACCTGTGATTTCTATGGCATGATTCTCCCTAAGAGTGATCCGCCATGGCAACGTATTGTCAACTCCTTTATTGAAGGCGAAAAAGCTAAAGAAATTTGGGGGGGATGGTTTACAAATTTGTTTCCCTATGTCTTATTAAATCTAGAGTATTGTATTGATAAATAAGATGTAAGTCAGTCTAGGATATTCATCATTATTTTTTAGCAGT
>NZ_JAAHIE010001026.1:0-1903 GCF_010671945.1 Moorena sp. SIO4E2 | reverse complement strand
AACGTTCGAGAAACTGCTGCTTGGCAGAGGTAAACATATCGAGGCTGTGGGTGATGGCATCTGACTCAATGTATTCGAGGAGACGCTTTTTGAGCTTGGGGTTATTATGTCCGTAGTTGAGGGCACCAGCACCTGCCAAGAAATCTATATAAGTACGCCCACTCTCATCTATCAAGGTATCTCCCACTGCCTTGGTAAAAACTGTTGGAAACAATCGACAGTAGCTTCGGACTTCTGACTCAATCTTGCTGAAAATGTTCATATGCTAAACCTGCCTATTGTTAGTATTTTCAAGTAGGTGAGACAATTGTGTGTGGTGTACCAAACGCGAAGCGATTCCATTTTCTTCACTTTACTTTACGAACACCGGAACCTAGAAAACTATATACTATTTAGGGTGATTATAGCAATCCTAAGTCATTTGTGAAAACCAAAATTATCCTTAAAAATCTTATAAGGCACAACAACTGGTATCCCCTGAACAAAGAGCCAGTTGAACAATTAAAATAGGATTGCTATAGTCTAAATTTTTTTGTTCAGTATCAGAAACCAACAAAAGCGTGGAATTAACTGGGATTAACTATGCAAAAAAGTAAATTTACTGAAGCTCAGACCGAGGCATTGTTTGATGATCGCGAACGAGACCAACGTTTCCGCAGTTTCTGGGATCCAGAAGGCAGTCTCCACTGGGGTTATTTCGAAAACTTAGCCAAGGCTCGGCCTGAGGACTTTGTGCCAGCCTGCAAGCGCTGGGATGAATATATGCTGGAACAGAGCGGTATTACTGCCGACTCCCGGGTACTAGAAGTTGCTTGTGGAAATGGCAACGCTGCCGTTTGGCTGGCTCAGCAAACGGGATGTGAGGTAGTAGGAATCGATATTAGTAGCAGTTATATCGAGAATGCTCGAGCTAAGGCTAGTAATTTCCCCTCTTTGCGGGTGAGCTTCCAAAAGGAATCAGCCCTTAACCTACCTTTTCCAGATGGCTCCTTTACCCATGCCTGGAGTCAAGGCGCTCTTTACCACATCCACGAGCTTGATAAAGCTCTGGCGGAGGTTCACCGTGTCCTAGGGGTAGGAGGAATCTTCCTGTTTGATGACTTGGTAACACCAATTGAGGAAGTTAGTGAGGCAGCCCGCAAGCACGTTTACAACCGACTGCTGTTTGAGCCGACATTTAGCCCCGAAGTCTATGCAGAAAAACTCACTGAGATCGGATTTAACGTTTTGCAGGTAAAGGACTTGAGCGCACACCTGAACAAGAGTTACGAACTGGTGTCTGAGCTGGCTCGGGAGGGCTATCCAGATTTGAGCGCTGCCTTTAAGAAAACCCAGGAGGCAATTGCCGCTGGTGAGTTAGGCTGGTGCTTTTGTCTGTGTGAAAAGGTTAGCGATCACTAATCCGTAACAAGTTAAGACAGCTACGCCATATATTGAGTGTATATTGAGTGTATATTAAGTGTAGCTTGAGTGGATGCGATTGACCTTGGCCTTTTGGCCACGCTACGCGAATGGTCACGCTTTGCGATGCTCGGTACGAGCCGCTACGCGATCGCATCCAGAGACTGGGCTATACACCCAATCACTCCTCAGCAGTTTTGGTTAAAAACAATACATCTTACCCCTAACCAGGGCAAGGGGCTACAATAACAAGTGTTGAGATTTGTGTATCCCTGACCGGCATAGGGAAAGCTTATGGCTGCTGCTGTATTAATCCAGAACCTCCAAAAACGCTATGGAGATGTCCACGCCGTCAAAGACATCTCCTTACAAGTTGAACCGGGTCAAATTTTTGGCTTACTCGGTCCTAATGGTGCCGGTAAAACCACCACCATTCGTTGCCTATGCACTCTCACGGCACCGGACGCTGGAAAAATTGAGGTATCTGGCATTTCAGTACTAC
>NZ_JAAHIE010001025.1:0-1906 GCF_010671945.1 Moorena sp. SIO4E2 | reverse complement strand
CGAGCTACACTGCTGCTGGATTCTTTTCCATAAGTCCGTGGTAGTAAGCGCTACTGTGGCTTGGGAAGAAATGACCCGCTGCTGTAATTGGGCAATAGCCTGTTTCGACCGGGGGGGATTAGCGGTCTGTTCCTTTTTGTGAAGTACACGAAAACCAGCAATATACCTATCCGTGGCATCAGTATTATTCAGATACGGATTGTATCTGGATGGCGATCGAATATCACCCGATTAAACGTTCTAACTGAACCGTTAGATATTGATGTCTTCTCTTATTGGTTTTACTTTCCCGGAAGATTCCAAAGTTGCCAATTGCTCATTGAGCAGCTATAAATACCTCAGCCAAAAAGCTGAGAGGTCACAACTAAAAAGTATTGTTAGCTTATTGAAGAGTTATAAAAAGATAGTCTATGATTTCTATAAGTATTTTGGGACGTTTGAAGTGGTTAAAAGCTGGGATAGTAACTGCGATCGCAATCGGGCTTTGCTGGGCGTGTTTTTCCGCTCCAGTACTTGCAGATGCTTCTGTTGGGAACGCGGAACCGAGCTTGAACACCAATTTGGTAGCCTATTATAACTGGCGTGCCGATGAAACAACAGAGGAAACGAGAAAGGTATGGGAACACCACATTAATGCATGGGCAAACTCCGACCTAGAGGACATTATCTCTGACTATTCCGAAGACTCCATCTTGATTCTCAACAACACAGTTTACAAGGGTATTGACCAAGTAGCCTGCGTTTTTGACAGTCTTTTTGAAATATTTGCAGATGGCAATAATATAATCGTTCCTGAAACGATCGAAGGTGAAGTTATTTAGCCGGGGACGTACAAGTCGAAAGCCCCGCATTTTTAAACCGGGGATGAAGACTCACAGCGGCTTTAGCCGCCTTGAGAAAATATTCTAAAAATGTTCCGTAATTTTACTATAGATGTTGTAGAATAAATTAAGAGCGGTAGAGGTCGATAACCGATGATTATTATGGAATTCAAAGTCAAAGGAAAAAAGAGTCAATACTCAGCAATTGATGAGGCTATCAGGACAGTAAAATTCATCCGTAATAGCTGTATCAGGTTATGGATGGATAATAAAGGAACCAACAAATTTGATCTCAGCAAGTACAGTAAAGTATTGGCTCATCAATTTCCATTTGCTAATGAGTTAAACTCAACGGCTCGCCAGGCTGCCTCAGAAAGAGCATGGTCATCGATCGCCCGTTTCTATGACAACTGCAAAAAGAAAGTACCTGGAAAGAAAGGATTTCCCCGATTCCAAAAACACTGCCGTTCAGTCGAATATAAGCAGTCAGGATGGAAACTTTACCCTGATAAAAAGTCAATAACATTCAGCGACAATAAAGGGATTGGAAAACTTAAGCTCAAGGGTACATGGGACTTGTGGCGCTTCGACAAGAAGCAAATTAAGCGAGTCAGGATCGTAAAAAGGGCTGATGGCTACTATGTCCAATTTTGCGTGTCAGTTGATAACAACGAGGAAATAGAGCCATCAAAAAAGACTATCGGGTTAGACGTAGGGCTAAAAGAGTTCTATACCAATTCTGATGGCAAGACAGAACCCAATCCCCGTTTTTACAGGACTGGGGAAAAGAGATTAAAGTTTTATCAACGCCGAGTTTCTCGGAAAAATAAAGGCAAGGCCGTAGGCCACGCTTCGCGAACAGCCAATCGTAAAAAAGCAATTAATAGACTAGCTAGGCATCACCTTAGTATAAGTAGGCGACGTGAAGAGCATGCCAAGAGACTGGCACGCTGCGTAGTCCGGTCTAACGACCTGGTGGCCTATGAAGATCTAAGAGTTAAAAATCTAGTAAAAAATCATTGTCTGGCTAAGTCTATTAATGACGCAGGTTGGTATCAGTTCAGGAAGTGGTTGGAGCATTTTGG
>NZ_JAAHIE010001024.1:0-1907 GCF_010671945.1 Moorena sp. SIO4E2 | reverse complement strand
CTTTAATTGCCCATTACCTTGGTCCTCGCTTAGGCATTGGGCAGTATCTAAATCGATTACTACCACCTCTAGTTGAGGAACTGGTCAGCCGAGGCACTAAGGTGAAAATCTTGGCTTCTCCGAATGCGTTTGAGAATACCCCTACCCTACAGGAGTTGGCAGATAGTGTTAATATCCTACCACCGCTGGATTACTCCCCAGCTAAGCGGTATGGTTGGGTGGCGACTCGCTTGAATGGGTATTGTGCTCAAGCAGGAGTAGAGGCTCTTGTCTGGCTATCTAACCCGATCGTTCTGCCGTGGCATCCACCTACTATTGCAGTGCTTCATGATGTGAATGAATGGAAAGCGGCTAATAAGTATGGCGATCGCATAAAAACGGCTTTGCGATCGCTAATTTACCTGGATGCCTCGATTCGTTTTGCCCAGCAGATTATAGTCGTCAGCAAAGCTACCGAGAATGACCTGCTACACTTTCGCCCTAACCCAAGGCTTCAACAGAAGCTGAAAACTATTCCCAATGGAGTAGACTCAGCCCTAGCTAAGTTACCGACCGTCTCAATTCCTGCTCCCACTGGTCCATTCTTGTTATCCGTAGGTCGGATCGATCCAGCTGCTAAGCGTTTACCGGAAGCTGTGGCATTAACCACTCAACTCAGAGAGCTCAGTGGTGAACCTTGGGAATTGCATTTAGTGGGAGGGATGAATACTTCCACCCAAGCTAGCGGTGAAGCATTCCTCAAGTCAATTGAGAGCTTGCCTTGGGTTCAGTATCATGGCCACATAAGCGATCGCATTCTGGCTCAATGGTATCGAGAGGCAACAGCGGTAGTGTTTCTATCTGACCGGGAGGGATTTGGACTACCGATTGCCGAAGCGGCATCATTTGGTCGCTTTGTGGTGGTATCTCAAGGGAATCAAGCTGGTTTGGAAGCGGGGGGGTCTGCCATCATTACCGTTGACCCTGATCAGCCCAGGGAGGCAGCCGAGAAGGTAATGGGTGGCTTGAAAGAAAAACAATTAGCTGAGATTAGTAGTAATTTGCCGAAGTGGGAAACAGCAGCAATGGCTTATGCTGATGCCATTAATGAACTATAGTGCAGGGGGCTGCTGAAATCTCTTACCCTGCTCCCGGTTGTACCGTTTTGTCAAAGGGGAACCTCAAGTGGGAGGACACACGATTGTGTTTACTCCCACTGATGCTTCACTTTTAATGATAAAACCTAGAATCACTCAATTAAGCGCGTCTCAGTTTTGTGCGATACATCAGATAATAAAATGAAGTAAATAAAATCAGGGCAAACAATCCAGCCGAAACTACGGATGTCGTGAGCGGAATCAACAGTAAAGAAGTCAGCAATTCAATTACAATTAAACTAATCAAAATCCCAACCACCATTTGGCGTTCCATAAGACTACAAAGAATTGCTCCGGTTGGCGCACCCACTACCACAACCGGAACCGCTGCTAACCAATAATTACTGACGGGAGTGACAAAATCCCCCAGGATAAAGTTATGAATTAAAAAGCCTGTGACGGCATTAATTGCCATCAAAATCACTGAAGTTGGAGTGCTAACTTTCTCACACAAACCAAACAGTAACACCATTACAGAGTAGGCAAAAACATCCATTCCACTCCCAACTAACCCACTAATCATACCGCCCATTACTCCGACGACTAGAGATAAAATTTTTTCTCGTTTACCCCAGTGTTCAATCGTAAAATTACGTTCAGTCTTAGTTAAATTTAATTGAATTAAAATGAGGGCAAAACTGCTCACCATCATTGTAAATGAAATTTTTATGACTTCGGGAGGAAGTAAAGGAGCCAGAAAAGCTGTTCCCATAAAAATACCTGGAATTCCCCCTAAACTCACCCAACGAATTAACTTCCATTCTACTGGAG
>NZ_JAAHIE010001023.1:0-1911 GCF_010671945.1 Moorena sp. SIO4E2 | reverse complement strand
ATACTATGAAACTATTTGTGGAGGCTCTGGGGCAGGGGTTGATTTTGATGGAACAGATGCGGTACATACTCACATGACCAATTCTCGCTTAACTGACCCAGAAGTGTTGGAATGGCGATTTCCAGTAGTTTTGGATAGGTTTGGGATTCGCCCTGATAGTGGGGGTAAGGGCGTTCATTGTGGGGGTAATGGCGTGATTCGCAAGATTCGTTTCCTAGAACCTATGACCGCAGGAATTCTATCTGGACGTCGAGTGGTGAAGCCTTTTGGGTTAAATGGTGGTGAAGCGGGTGCTTTGGGAAAAAATTATGTGGAACGGAAGGATGGAACGGTTGAGGAGTTGGGTAGTACTGGGGTAGTGGAAATGAATACAGGTGATGTGTTTGTAATTGAGACCCCTGGAGGTGGGGGATTTGGTTTCGATAGTGGTGATAGCGCATCCTAATTGGTGGGGGCGAATGGGATCGGCTCTGCCCATCCCATTGGTTTTTCCTTTGGGTTAAAAGTCTTAACGGTCTAGGAGGTTAATGGTCAGACCAGTAGCAGCACCTTTAACCGCATTATCTACCACCGAGCCATTGTCAATGATCACGCCAGTGACAACACTAGCAGCAGCGCCAAACCCGACATCTTGAACTAGACTCCCGGCACTGTTACCGAAAAGCGATGGTGAAAGCCCCTGTCTTTTAAGCAGGGGATGAAACCGAGCGAGCCGTCACAGCAGACACATTTATGTGTCCTGTTTATGGTAAAATGGGAAATGCAAGGGAGGTGATTCAAGTGTACGGCTGTCAGCAGGTTTTATTAAATCCAGATCGAGAATTGTCGGCAATTCTCAACTTTTTATGCATACAATCCCATAGATTGACAAATATGGGAATCTACTTTGCTCGTCAAATCTACTTTAAAGCCAATCGCTACATCAGCAAGTTTGAGCTAGAAAAAGAATACAAGCTCAATCGTCACTATAAGGCAATTCACTCCCAAGCAGCACAACAAATACTTCGTTCGGTCTACGAGTCTTTTAAATCCTACAAAGAATTGATTAAAGCATACCGAAAAGGGAAGATTGAGCATAGACCGAGACTGCCCAAGTATAGAAAAAAGGGAGGTTTGGCATTGGTCAGTTATCCCAAGCAAGCTTTAAGATTAATAGATGGAAACATAAGAATACCATTGGGCAGACAAGTAAAGTGCTGGTTTGGGCTTGATAGTTTTAGGTTGCCTCTTCCTAGCAATATTGAATTTGATGACATCAGAGAATTAAGAATACTGCCAAAGAATAGATGTTTCTATGTTGAGTTGGTTTATAAAAAAGAAATAGAAACACCAATTGTAGAACCAGATAATGTACTTGGGATTGACCCAGGATTGGATAATTGGCTAACCTGTGTTTCTAATGTAGGAACGAGCTTTATTATTGATGGTAAGCAGATCAAATCAATGAATCGTTGGTATAACAAACAGATATCAACAATTAAACAAGGCAAACCACAAGGATTTTGGTCTAAGCACCTAGGGGCGATAACTGAAAAACGTAACCGTCAAATGCGTGATGGAATTAACAAAGCCGCAAGAATAGTTATCAATCATTGCTTAAAAAATAAAATTGGTCGAGTTATTTTTGGTTGGAATAAAGGAGGCAAGAATGAGATAGGTCTAGGTAAAAAGACTAACTCAGAATTTGTGCCAATACCTACAGCTAGACTAAAAGAGAGAATAGCCGGGCTTTGTCAACAGTATGGAATCGAGTTCATAGAAACAGAGGAAAGCTATACCAGTAAAGCATCGTTCTTAGATGGTGACTATCTGCCAAAATATGGTGAAAAACCCAAGGATTGGAAGCCATCAGGGAGAAGAACGAAACGCGGTTTATACCGAACAGCAATGAATTGGTATGTCAATGCGGAT
>NZ_JAAHIE010001022.1:0-1912 GCF_010671945.1 Moorena sp. SIO4E2 | reverse complement strand
GGAGAAATTGTGCGCAATTTCCTGATCGAAACCCTAGGGCTTCAAAGCCGTGAAAAGCATATGGATTGCTTTAAGGCGGGTCTTGGATTGATGCCAGCTAGCTTTAAAGTGATACATAAGAAGGAACAGGAGTATTTAGGGGCGGATTTTGGGGAACATGCGATCGCACGAGTTGCTCCAGTAGATTCTGGCTTGTGGTGGCTGCTGGTGTTAAGGGCTTATGTTAAGGCAACTGGTGATCAAGCCCTTGCCCACCAGACAAGGTTCCAACGGGGAATCAAATTAGTTCTAGATCTGTGTCTGACTAAGCGATTTGATCTGTTTCCCACGATGTTGGTTCCCGATGGTGCCTTCATGATTGACCGACGCATGGGAGTTGATGGCTATCCGTTGGATATTCAAGCCCTATTCTACACTGCCTTGCAGGCGGCCAGTGAGTTGTTGTTGCCAGAGGATGATTATGTTCCTGTGGTCAAGGAGCGCTTGGGTCATCTAACTTATCATATTCGGAATTACTATTGGTTGAATTTAGACCGCCTCAAGGAAATCTATCGCTACAATGTGGAAGAGTTCGGTGAATCGGCAATCAATAAGTTTAATATCTATGCTGATACTATTCCTGATTGGCTAATGCAATGGTTGCCAGATTCAGGGGGATATTTTGTTGGTAACCTTGGACCAGGACGGATGGATTTTCGCTTTTTTGCCCAAGGTAATTTAATGGCAATTATTACGTCCCTAGCTACTGAAGAACAATCCCAAGCCATTATGAACTTGATCGAGCAACAGTGGCAGGATTTAGTGGGAGAAATGCCCATGAAAGTTTGTTTTCCGGCTTTGGAAGGTCGCGATTGGCAAATTATCACAGGTTGTGATCCCAAAAATACTCCTTGGTCTTACCATAATGGGGGGAGTTGGCCCTTCTTGTTGTGGGAATTGGCAGCAGCAGCACAAAAAACTGGGAAATCTGAACTGGCCCGTCAAGCATTAACAATTGCTTCCCAATGCCTGCTTCAGGATAACTGGCCAGAGTACTATGATGGTAAAGATGGTCGCCTGATTGGCAAGAAAGCTAGGAAATTTCAAACCTGGACAATTGCTGGCTTTTTAGCAGCACAACAGTTGATAGATAATCCGGATCATCTTAACTTAGTCAGTTTTGAGGACACTGCTGTGATGATTTGCTCTATGGATATTGCGGAAATTGTTGCCATGAACAAATAACTTTAAATTAATTTAAACTAATTTAAATTCACTTAAACTAAGTTAAAATTGGTACTTACCAAGTACCAATTTTAACTTAGAGGTTGTCTGAGAAGTCTCATTTGCTACATCCAAGCCCCCGTTGGTCCCCCAATTTTGGGGGACTTTTAGAAGCAAATTGACTCTTGTTCCCCCCAAAGTTGGGGGGCTAGGGGGGCAAAATTCAGTATCAAAAAACTTGGGAGATATCCTCTTAACAATTCCCAAAATTACCAAGGTAAGCATTCAGCGGTCAGCGGTCAGCGGTCAGCCTTGGCCAAAAGGCCACGCTACGCGAATGGTTCACGCTACTTGAGGGTAAGCATTCAGCCGTCAGCGGTCAGCCGTGGGCTTTTGGCCCACGCTGCGCGAACAGCTTTCCGTAAAAGAGATTAAGCGAATGCTTACCAGTTGTCTTGATGCAATAGCGAGTGGGGTTTTCCCCGAAGACCTTGGTGCATCACTTATTCAAAAGTTCCGTAGCTTGCCCATAGCCCATAAGCTGATACGCGACACGCTGATAGCTGAATGCTTACACTTGAGGTGCCGTCAGCTTATTTTATTCAAAATCACCATTAGTAGCGTACGCTATGGGCATAAACTTTTCCCGTAGCGTGGCCACAAGCCTTTACTTCTAGCTGATAGCTGATACGCGACACGCTGATAGCTG
>NZ_JAAHIE010001021.1:0-1917 GCF_010671945.1 Moorena sp. SIO4E2 | reverse complement strand
AAGAAAAAGATTTGGTTTGCGCTTTAATTTAATTGCTGCTATATACAACTACGAACTTTGTTTGTTGGCGAAGCCTGTCCGAAGGACAAAGAAAAAATTTAGCGATCGCTACTTTTGCAAGAGGTCTCATCTAGAATGAAATAGCCCTGGCATCTTGCCAGTGATATTATTATTAATTGTAGAACTGGCATCTTGCCAGTGACCAAATAATTAATTGATTGAGATTGACACAGGCAGTCTATTCCAGCCACAGGCTAGAAGCCTGTTCCACAAGAAGAAAAAAACAGGGCAAAAGGGCAAAAGGGTAAAGGGTTACGGAGTCCACGCACACCCACACACCACACGAAAACCAATATAGCCGTTGAGGTGCCTGAGAGCCGGATTATAGTTGTAGCGAGACCCAGAACGGCAGTACTCAGGGACGTAGTCCCAGGAACCACCCCGCAACAGCCGCCGCTTATTATCATTGTCATTATTATATTCCCAGGCACTGCCATCTGTCGGCGCACCTTCATAGTTTGAGTGCCAATGGTCTGCACACCACTCCCACACATTCCCATGCATATCGTAGAGTCCAAAGTCATTGGCTACCCCAAAACTTCCCACTGGGGTGGTTTCCTGGGCATATTTTTCTTTGGCACCATAGCCATAAGTATAGTTGCCATTATAGTTAGCTAGGTCAGTTGTAATTGTCTCACCAAAATGAAACGGAGTTGTTGTTCCGGCTCGACAAGCATACTCCCACTCGGCTTCACTGGGCAAGCGATAAGGGCGTTTACTCTGTTGGGACAGCCGCTCACAAAATTCCACCGCATCATACCAAGAGACTTCCTCTACAGGTCGGTCTTTCCCTTTAAAATAGGATGGATCGGGTTCAAGTTCTGTGTTGACTTGGGGTAGGGCGGCGACGGCTTGCCATTGGGCTTGGGTAACTGGGTATTTACCCATGAAGAAGGATTTAACGGTGACTTGATGCTGTGGACTTTCATCATCACTATGCCCCTGTTCTGTTTCTGGGGAACCCATGATAAAGCTCCCTTCACGAATGCCAACCATCTCTAGCTCAACTCCATTCCCTAAGTCTTCGGTAAAACCATCAGCTTGTTGCTGACGACGCTTGATGATTAGTTCTGTTGGGTAACCCATGATAAAGCTCCCTTCACGAATGCCAACCATATCTAACTCAACTCCATTCCCTAAGTCTTCGGTAAAACCATCAGCTTGTTGCTGATGACGCTTGATGATTGGTTCTATTTTTGTTGTGAACCACTTGCGTGTTGGTTTTAACTCAATAGTTACCACTTCAAACTCAAAAGGTTCTAGCTCAATCTCTGGAGATATCTCTGTTTCTGCTCCCAGCTCAATGGTTACCACCTCACATTCAAAGGTTTGCATGGGTGGGAAACCTTCAAGCTGAGTGACTGGATTTAAGCTAAGGTTTACCCCATGAACACCATAGGATTGACCAGCATCAGGGGGAATTTGATCTTTGAGCCAGATTCCGAGGGATTCAGCAAATTTCATTAAGGAGTCATATTGACTCAACTGGGGTCTAAATTCTTGAATTAGACGCTGTAATCGGGCTAATTCTGCCTGTCCATTTTTTCCTCGGTTAATTAATCCTTGTAGGGCTGTGGCTATCTCTTCTTCTGCTTGAGTGCGATGTTGATCTAAATACACCATGGCTGCCCATTGTTGTGCCTGGAATTCTCCCTGTCGGCTGGCAGGATGGGTTCCCATTAAATAAGTCACGTAGTCCATCAGCAATTGGGCTACCGATTTGAGGCGATTTTTACCAAATTTGTCCTGAAATTCTGATGTTTCAAATTGTGCCAATAAATTAGACCGTACCGCCGGAGTCATGGCATATAATTCATAACCAACTGGACGGCATAACTCCGATAACAGTAAATCCGA
>NZ_JAAHIE010001020.1:0-1920 GCF_010671945.1 Moorena sp. SIO4E2 | reverse complement strand
GTGAGTTATCAATTTTCCGATACTTTTTAGCTACCAAAGTCTACCAAGATAGACCAAAGTCCGCCAGTCTGGATCTAAATCTTGATTAACCTTAAGGTCAGATCGAGATGCGATCGCTTGCCATTGAGCTTGAGTAACGGCATAACGTCCCATTAAAAACGAGGAAATAGTTACATCATGTTGGGGTCTTTCATTGTCACGACTGCCTTCTTCACTCTCCGGTGCGCCCATGGTGAAGGTTCCATCAGGGATTAAGACCATTTCGAGAGGGATGCGGTCTATGTATTCTCTGTAGCCTTGAAAGGTTTGTTTTGGTCGTTTTATGGTCAGTTTCGCCATAATTCTTCAAACTTCAAACTTCAAACTTTTGACTTCATAAAAACTTCTGACTTTATCCCGGATACGCACACTATACGAACACCATAAAAGACGTTGCTGATGTCGCGCCTATACTCGTTGTAGCGAATCGCAGAACGGCAGAGATTAGGATTGTAGTTCCAAGAGCCGCCACGCAGGACAGAATACGAGATATTATCCTCATTTTTCGCTGAATATGACTTATTTTTAGCATTGACATTTTCCGGTTCATTATTATCAATCCAAGCACTGCCATCTGTGGGCGCATCTTTGTAGTTATTATGCCAATCATCTAAACACCATTCCCAAACATTCCCGTGCATATCATATAAGCCAAAGGGATTAGGAAGAAATTCACCCACAGGGGTAGTTCCCTTGCTTCTTTCTCCTCGTGGTTTATACCAATAAGTTCTTGAGGCGTTGTAATTGGCTAACTGTCCGGTAATCGTCTCTCCACAGTAGAATGGGGGATAGGATTCTCCAGTATCAAGGTTGAGGGGTTCTGTAACCCCTCGACAAGCATATTCCCATTGGGCTTCGGAAGGCAGTCTATACTCCCTTCCGGTTAGCTGAGAAAGCCGGTCACAGAACTCTACTGCTTCATACCAGTTTATCCTTTCAATGGGGCGCTTCTCTCCTTTAAACCTTGAGGGGTCTGGATCTAAGTCTATTTCTACTTTCAAGTCTGTCATTAATGCGATCGCTTTCCATTGGGCTTGGGTTACAGGATATTTCCCCATAAAGAAGGGTTGGAGTGTGACATTATGTTGGGGACGTTCACGACTACGGCTATCTTTTTCGCTTTCAGGGGAACCCATTGTAAAGGTTCCTCCAGGGATAGCCACCATTTCCAGTTCCACATTATCGGTTAGGGTTTCAGTGAAGTAAGAGGCAGTGTAGGTTGTGGTTTTAATGATTTCCCCGTGATGGTTAACAGTAGGGGTTTCAAATGTCCACTGTTGTAATTTCTCTTCATCCTCCTCTGGCTCCTTTTCAAAACCAATGGTGGCAACTTCCGCTTCAAATTCAAAAGGTTCTAAGTTGTCAGTGAGATCAACTTTCTCCAGTTTCCGTTTCGCTACTTCTGCCCTGAGTTCCTGTGCTAAATTGGCGTATTCTCCTCCCCAAGTGGTAAAAACTGCTGCTTTGACTTCAGCAAAATAGAGCTCTCGATCCCCAGCAACACCTGGAACAGACCCGCTTGGGTTGGGAATCAGTGCTGGAAAATCCCGCAGACTACCATAACGGTGCTCTATGAAATCTCCAATTTCCCGCCAAATCTCAGTGGTGCGTTGAACTGGACTATTTCCTAGCAGTAACTTCCGAATTCCCGGACGAAATTCATACCAAGTTTCGGGAACAGTTGCCTGGTCTGGCCCCAAGGAAGACTTTTGGATAAGACCACTAAAAAAAACTTCTGCCAGATGCCAGTGTTCGCTATCGGGTAAAAACCACTGTTGTGCCAAGCGCATCACTGGAGGAATCAGGGGAACAGCAGCCAGAACTTCCGCAAGTTCTCGGGCTTTGGGGCTAGCATTAGCCAAGAATCCTCTCAGTAACTGT
>NZ_JAAHIE010000102.1:0-18433 GCF_010671945.1 Moorena sp. SIO4E2 | reverse complement strand
GGCGCGTTGCGTAATCCGGTCTAACGACCTGGTTGCCTATGAAGATTTAAGAGTCAAGAATTTGGTTAAAAACCATTGCCTTGCTAAGTCTATTAATGATGCTGGTTGGTATCAATTTAGAAAATGGTTAGAGCACTTTGGCGAAAAGTTTGGCAGAGTCACTGTTCCAGTCAATCCTGCCTATACAAGCCAGAATTGCTCAGAATGTGGCGAAGTGGTCAAGAAGTCACTATCAACTAGAACTCACGTCTGTGAATGCGGTTGTGAATTAGACCGTGACCACAACGCCGCAATCAATATCCTAAAAAGAGCCTTGGGTACGGTGGGGCACACCGGAACCTGGATCATAGATCAGAACGCTTCGGGAGATCTGGCCTCTACTGTTCTTGGTTCCGGCCAGGAACAGCAAGTCGGGTCGTTGAGCGAAGAATCCCCGTCCTTATAGGGCGGGGAGTGTCAACGATTTTTCTCTAATAGGCATTCTGCAGCTTCTAGCATATCTGCAGCAATATCTCTGAGGTCTTGCCGATTCTCTAGATATGTCGATAACGCATCTATGGGGTCAATACTGTTACCTATACCAAGTTCCGGCAAGCGGGGACGGGCTAGCTGGCTGACTAATTCTGGACGAATGGTATAGTGGTGGGCTGCCCTCAAGGATTCATGTATGGCACTATTGTCAATTAGGTCGAGCTGCTCAGAACGTAGCTTGTAAATCAGCCGGACTATAGCGTTTTTAATAATTTCGTTACCAATAGCGTTTAGTAAAGTACTTTGGGGATCATCTGCTTCAGCAAGGTTGACCTCAATGGTACGGAAGGGACGCACTGACAAGGGACAAAATTCCCACTGAACATGACCTTTGGACAGCTCAATCATGACATAACCTTTGTCTTCCTTCTCTTCACTGAAATCGACCCGCTCAATGCTGCCAGGGTAAATGACTGGCGGGTCATTGGAGTGGTTGAGATTCTGGTGTTGGTGGATGTGTCCTAAAGCTACATAATCAAAGCAGGGTCGAGTCAGCAGCGAGAGCGGAATAGTAAAACCTTTACCAACGGCTAGGAAGCGTTCTGCACCAAATCTAGCTTGGTCTGCCATTAAATGACCTAACAAGACCGTTGGCAGGTTTGGGTCTAGTTGACGAATTTCTGCTTCTAAGATTGGCTCAAGCCGTGAGATCAGGAGTTGGTTAACCTCGGCTAGGGTTAGACCTTCGGTGTCTGGGCGACTGAGAAGGGTGGAGTTGGTTAGCCACGGTAGAGTAATCACCTGTACTCGACCATTGTCGGTTTGAATCTTATGAGTTTCGATGCTATCCCCTACTACAAATCCAGGCACGCCTAAGGTGCGATAAATACATAAGCTAGCACCTCCTTGTCCTTGGGAGTGTTGGTCGTGATTTCCTACTAGTAAAACGGTAGGAATGTTTACATCTACTAAGCGGCGAAATTGATTAGCAAAAGCTTGTTGAACATAAGGTGGTGGTGTGGCATCGGGAAAGGCATCACCGCCAAAAAGAACTAAATCCACAGGTTCGGTAATGGCTCGGTCAATACATTTAGCTAGGGTATTGACAAAATCTTCTAAACGTGTATTGATTCCAGTAGCAGGGTTGATTCGTCCATGGGAGAAACCACTACCCATGTGGATATCAGATAGGTGAAGAATTTTGATCATTAGCCATGATATAGCGCTACGCGCAAGTCAGAAGTCAGAAGTCATTTGTCAGAAGTCATTTGTCAGAAGTCATTTGTCAGAAGTCATTTGTCAGAAGTCATTTGTCAGAAGTCAAAAGTCAAAAGTCAAAAGTCATTTGTCAGAAGTCAGAAGTCAAAAGTAAGCGATTACTTACGTTTTGGAGTTTAGGAGCGATGCAGCGTCAAACATTTGAATGGGTAGTGCTATACTATTAGAAAGTAGACATGATGAGATTAGGAAATAGCAATTAACATTTTTTAAATTGCTATTTTCCTATTAATTGCTATAGTCAGTTTTTGATTTTTGGAAACATCCCTTTGATTATTGGTCAAGAATGTCAGATAAAGCTTCATGAATGACCTGTTTTTGATCAGAATCGTATTTCCAGCGCTTGAGAAATTCTTGGTAGTTGCCAACTCCAGTAAGGGCGCTTTGCCTTAACTGTTGGGCAATGTCAAACAGGCTTGGCATGTTTAGTTGTTTAATGAGATTAGCACTACGCGATCGCACTCGGTCTGATCCTTGAGCCATGTCTTCTTTGCCATTGCGGCGATGGTTCAATGCCATTGCCGCTGACATAGCTAAATTTTTGACTAACAGTTCGGCTACGATTTCGGGGGATGACTCTAGGGCTGTGATCACCTCTGGTGAGGGATTGTCAGCTAAGGTGCTGTCACTGGTAAGGTAGGTGACAAAGAAACCTCTAGCACCATTCTTGCTCTTGACTAAGGATGCGATCGCTTCGGTAATTTCTGGCGATGTTAGTTCCCCTGTTACCATTTTGGTCATTATCGATTCGGTGAATGCGATCGCATCATCAAACGTTACGGTTTCCAAAATCTCCATGGCAGTTCTGAGGCTAGTTCCATAGTGGGTCAGTTTCAATTTGACCACAATTTTAGTAGAACCGCAGATAGAGCTTTTACGATCAATCCCCCAAAGCTATAGCAGAAGTCAAAAGTCAGAAGTCATTTGTCAGAAGTCAAACTCTTGCGCTTCTTGATGCAGTCGCTCATGGGGGAAACCCCCAAGACCGCGCTGCATCGCTTACAAAGGGTTTGAGACTTTTGTCATGTCCTAACTGCCCTGGCGACTGCTATATCAGCCGCCAGCGGTCAGCGGTCAGCGTCAGCCGTCAGCCTATGCGCTACGCGCACGCTACGGGAACAGCCTTCAGCTGATCACTGATTGCTATAAGCTGATCACTGATTGCTATAAGCTGATCACTGATTGCTATAAGCTGATCACTGATTGCTATAAACTGATCACTGATTACTGATTACTGATTACTGATTACTGATAGCTGATAGCTAATTGCTGACAAACCAAACCCTAACTCTTGACAATTGCTCCAAAATCTGCTAACACACGAGCATGATTCCGCAACAATCCCAACAAATTCAACCGATTACTGCGAATATTGGGGTCAGGATCCATCACCAACACACTCTGGTCACCATCAAAGAAAGTGCTAACTGTAGGAGCAATCTGTTCTAGTGCTTCCACTAATTTCTGATAATCTCGCTCTTCCTGAGACGCTTTAATTTTCGGCACTAATTCCACTAGGGCATCATAAAATGCTTGCTCACAAGATTTCTGGAAGTATTCCGGAGTCACTACTGTTGTTGGTTGTAACTCTTTGGTATCTAAATCCCCTTGTTTAGCTAAACGAGCTGAACGGTTGACAGTTTCATAGATTTTATCCAGCGTACCATTATCTCGGATAGACTGAAGAAACAAAGCGCGATCGCGTACATCTAACACATCAATTAATGCCCTGTTTTGATACTCGGGATCATCTTCTCCTAACACAGCATTCACTAAATCATAGTCAATTTTATTTTCTTCTTGGAGCAGAGTCCGAATCCGTTGTAAGAAAAATTCTTGTAATGACTCTATTGGTGAGTTTTTGTCTGGATAAGCAGCTACAAAATCTGCAGCAATATCTTGTAGCAACTGTTGGAGATTAATCGGTAAGTTGGCATCCCAGGTAATGTTGATAATACCATTAGCCGCACGACGTAGAGCAAAGGGGTCAGAAGAGCCTGTGGGTAACATGCCTAAACCAAAGATACTGACTAAAGTATCTAGCCTGTCTGCTAATCCTACCACTTGCCCGGTCAGGGTTTGAGGTAGAGCATCCCCTGCACCTCTGGGTAAATAATGCTCAAAAATTGCTGTTGCGACTTGCTCAGATTCCCCACTAGTAACGGCATACTTTTGTCCCATTACCCCTTGTAATTCAGGAAATTCATAGACCATCTGGGTAACCAAGTCGGCTTTACACAGTAAGGCCGCTCTTTGAATCTGAGTAATCGCCTCTGGTGAGATTAGATTAGGAGAGTGTTGACGTAACTGGTCAGTAATTTGACTCGCTATCTTTTCTATTCTACCGACCTTTTGGCGTACTGAACCCAAATCTTTCTGAAAAGTGACCTTCTCCAGTTGGGGTAAATAGCTTTCCAAGGGTGAGTCGATATCGGTTTTGTAGAAAAACTGTCCATCGGCTAGCCTGGCTCGGATTACCCGCTCGTTCCCAGTAGCAATAATTTCGGATTTAGCCGGGTCACCGTTACCAATAGTAATAAAATAGGGGATAAGTTCAGTAGCCGCTTCGGTTTTGAATACTGGGAAGTAGCGCTGATGAGACACCATCTCTGTGGTGACCACTTCTTGAGGTAAATTCAAGAATTCTGAGGAAAATTTACCTACTACTGCTGTCGGCCATTCCACTAAATTAGTGACTTCTTCCCATAACTCAGGGTACAGAGGGGTATAACCACCTAATTGTTTAGCGGCTGATTCCACTTGTGATTTGATTGTCTCGCGACGTGCTTCAGGGTTGACCTCTACATAAGCATTGCGCAAATAGGACTGATAATCTGTTGCTTGGGGAATCTCTACTGGTTTGGGAGACAAGATCCGATGACCACTGGAAATGCGATCGCTTTTTATAATCTCGGCATTATTATCTAACTCTACCGGTAGCACTACATCATCCAAAAGTGTGACTAGCCAGCGAATCGGACGGGGAAACTTTAAATCTCCATTGGCCCAGCGCATGAACCGTCTTCCTTCCAATCCAAATATCCATTGGGGAATCAGTTCCGTTAAAATTTCCGTAGCGGGGCGACCGGATATCTGTTTCTGAACAAAGACAAATTCGCCTTTAGCCGTATCTCTGAGGAATAGATTATCTACCTCTACCCCCTGTTTACGGGCAAACCCAATCGCTGCTTTAGTAGGTTGGCCATCCTTAAACGCTGCCTTAGCTGGTGGTCCTTTAACCTCTTCTTCTCGGTCGGGTTGCTTTTGAGGTAATCCTTTAATGATAACTGCTAAGCGGCGAGGGGTGCCGTAAATCTCAATTCCTTCTGGAGTAAGAAAGTACTCATCCAGGGTTTGGGGAATTCTCGATTGCCACTGTGCGATCGCACTATCCACAAAATCTGCGGGTAATTCTTCTGTACCGACTTCTAATAAAAATGTAGACATAGGGAACTGATTACTAATCAAAACCATAATCTTTAACTACCAATTCCCCCAGTGTACCTCTTGAGATTCTAGACCTGGTTATGATAGTTTTCACAGAAAAACCAGAGTTACAGCGACTGTCGCCAAACTCGACCTCAAACGCCCTTATGTAGTTAGCATCAGTAGTAGGGGCGTACGACGTGCGCCCCTAAAAGTATAGTTATTGCGTAAATGCTGAGTTAGAAACCGTCGGGAAAAAACAGGTTGACTCAGAGTTACACTCACAGATCAAGCTAAATCAGATAACTAAATCGTCAGAAAGTTGCTAGCGCTGGCAATAGTGCTAACTTGTGCATTATTCACAACTGCTAAGACTTCACTGTTAGCAGAGATTTCCACATCACCACCACTTTGGTTAAACGTCAAGTTACTAAAAGTCAAGGCACCAGACAGACCCAGGAACATCTTACCAGCCTCAAAGTTAATGATAGTATCAGTTCCTTTGCGTGCTTCTAGGACAACAATATCCTGACCACCCCCAAGCCTGATCGTATCGTTGCCAAAGCCACCAACAACGAAATCATTACCAGTGCCAGTGTCTATGAAGTCATTACCGATACCCCCATAAACTGAGTTACTGCCTCCGGAGGAGAATATCCGGTCATTACCAGTGCCGCCATAAATGTTGTCAGAGTTGGAACCGCCGAAAATCAGGTCATCTCCAGCACCACCATAGAGAATGTTTACTCCCTCACTGCCAAAGATTGTGTCATTACCACCTTGACCGTAGATTGTGTCATTATCAGCAGTACCGAAAAGAGTTTCATCGTTGCTTGTGCCTACAATTACTTCATCTTTCGGCACAACTTTCAAGTTATCCACTAGTAGGGCGGATTCCAATAACTCATCTTCTACATCCACCACTGCCATACCTACTAGATAAGTACCAGAAGTTGGGAATTTGTAGGTAAAGGTATTGTAGTCTGTTTCCTGACGAAATCCTGTAGGAGACAGGAGAAATGAACTATTTGTATCTGCGAGGTTAAATAAAACGTTTGGGGTGATGGAGACAAAGGCAAAATCCTTGAAGGTGGAGTCAGGGGTAAGCTCATCAGTGAGGAAGTTAAAGTCGAAGCTCAAAACATCTCCAGCGTTGACTGTAATAGGTTTTAGCTTGAGAGCGGATCCTTCTTTGGCATCCCCATTGCCAAAACCATCTATAGTGCCTGGGTTCAAACCCAAGAGGTTTTCAAGTTCGCTATCACTTACAGAACCCACATCATTAGTAATTAAAGCCTGAAATTTTCCCTGAGAAGGGATACTGCCAAATGCCGCTGTCTCAATGCTGGCATCGCCGATAGTGTTCCAATTTATGAAGTCGCCAGTCTCAAATCCAAAAATAGTAGTCATCATATTTTGTCTTTGGTAGATTAAATTATTGACACAAGAAGGTCATTGCAGACAAACAAATTTTGACTAAGCTCACCTCAAGGCATCATAAGTTGATACACCAGTTGATACACCAGTTGATACACCAGTTGATACACCCTAATTCAGACTCGTAAAACCGATAAAGTTTTCGTAGATTCCCCTTTAAATCAACGTTTAAATGTTGGAGTATTCATGAAAAATTCAAATACCTTAAGGTGTCTTATTTTTTTACCCTGAAAATTTTTATATTTTGCTTGACTTGACTATTTATCAATTTATCAATTCTTTTTTTAAAGAAAAATACTTTTATTTAAAGTATTCGTAAAGTTAAGACTAAACTTGTTCAAGTTTTAGTTAAAATTAGGGAATCACAGTTAGCTAGGTAACGCCCATAAACTAGATACCATCAGTTATCCGGGGAATCTTCACAGATTTCAGGGATCGTAACACTGCCAAAGTCAGCAGCATCGATTCATTCACAATAGGTTTGATTACTTGTATAGCGGTTTTCAATTTGGTGAGGTACACAATTTTGGGATTTTAGGGAACAGGAATCCCCCCTAACCCCAGGGCTGTTTCTTGGGTCCGACTAAAATGTGATAGGTGCGCTTTCCGGAGACAAAACCTTGAAGAGTGGTTTGAAGTTACCGTAAGACAGGCTCGCTTTATTCCACGAGTTTTAACCCTTTTATGCATAGCCTGCCGACGCTCATTGGCGAGCCTGTCTAAGGTTTCATCTGAGGCCTTATTACAAAAGTTTTAACCCTTTTACCTATAGCCAGTAACCCATAAAGGCGACCCTCTGAATGCGGTAACTTCGTTCCCGCATTCAGAATTAAATTCCCTCAAGGCCCGCGCCTCCTAGGCCGGGTTCCCCGGCCTAGGGTCGCGCCTTCGGGTCGCACCTTTGGATAGGAGGTGGGGAGAAACGGGAGAAACGGGAGATAGCGGTGCGAAGCACCGTCGGGGAATTTTTTTTAATAAAAAGGTATTTTTATTAAAAAAACCCTCTCCCCAGCACCCCACCTCCCTTTCACCCGATTGACCTGACAATTTATTCCAAATAATGAAACAGCCCTGGCATAACACCAAAAAAATCTCGTATTTCTTTTCTACTGTTCTCTGTTCCCTGTTCCGGTGATCCGCTGTTCCCTGTTCCCTAATACTTAATAAGATTAAACCTGAAATCCCATAGCCTGAAGTCCCTGACGAAGACGCTGAGCTTCAGCTGGGTTATCGGTTTCGTGAAGTGCGATCGCTTTTTTAAAGGCTGATAAACTCTGATCAACCTTGCCCAGTTTAAGCCAAACCACTCCCAAGTTTTGATAAGCCTCTCCATACTCTGGGTTGAGTTGAATCGCTTGCTGATAGGATGCGATCGCATTTTCCATCTGACCCAAAGCCTTCCAAGTCATGCCCAGATTATTATGTCCAAGGGCAAAACTTGGGTCTATCTTCACTGCCATTTCATAGGCAGTTTTGGCGTGATTCAACTCCCCTGCTTTTAACAACAAACTGCCCAAGTTATTGTAAGCTCCTAATTTCAACTGGGGCAAAATCGGTTGTTGAATCGCCTGTTGATAATGTATTGCTCCTGAATTAAGCTCTCCTTGGCGAGTATAAGCATTCCCCAGATGGTAGTGCAGTTCAAATAATACCGCTGGCTCTAGCTCAGTGCCAGTTAAACCACGCTTGAGTAACTCCAGACCCTGGTCTACTTGATTATTTTGAATATAAAGCGCCCCGAGTTTACTACACACATAAGCATCAAACGGATGACTAGCCAGATAGCCTTCCATCGCCGTAAGGGCTCTAGTCAACTTATTGCGTGATGCGATCGCATCATCGCTATAACCGTAGTGTAAGATTGCCACCTGGGATAGAGACACCACCTGCCATTGGGGTTCTCGTTGTAACATTTGCGCTACAGTATCATCCACCATAGCATGATAGGGGCGAGAAAAGCGAATCTCTGGGTGATAGCGAAACAAACGGGACACCAGAGAATAGGGAGATTGAGTTGCACCCACTTCTTGCCGGACTAGATTAATAACTAGATAGGAACTATTTTGGATTGCCTGCTTAATTTCCGGTACAACTTCCGGTTTCAACACTTCATCAGCATCCAACACCAGCACCCATTCCCCTTGCACATACTTCAATGCCTGATTGCGAGCAGCTGCAAAATCATTACACCATTCAAACTGATAAACTCTAGCACCATAGCTTTGCGCCACCTCAATCGTTCGATCCGTTGAACCTGTGTCTAGGACGACCATCTCATCCACTACATCCTTGACACTACTCAAACATTGTGGTAATGATTCTTCCTCATCTTTAACAATCATGCATAGGCTAAGCATGGCATTAGTCATTGGTTAGGAGGTTTAAGGTTAGCCAGTTGAAGGTTAGGAGGTTGAAGGTTAGGCGGTTGATGATTGACGGTTAGACGGTCGATGGTGAGACGGTTGATGGTGAGACGGTTGTTGAGGATTAGAGGCTTAAGAAGAGCAAACCTGGATTTATAACATTCAAGCTGTAAGGTAAGCTACAAGGGACGCCAAGGGCAAACAACCTGCAACCTTCAACCTGCCAACCTGCAACCTGTAACCTGCAACCTTCAACCTGCCAACCTGCCAACCTGCCAACCTGCCAACCTATAAAACACCAATATCAAACCGTAACCGAAGCTTTAGGTCGAGCAAAAATCATCCTACCTGCTGAAGTCTGCAACGCTGAGGTAACAATCACTGGCAGTTCAACACCCATGTGTTTATACCCTTCTTCCACCACTACCATTGTGCCATCATCTAGATAACCAACTCCCTGGGTAGGTTCTTTACCCCCCTTAAGGATTTTAAGCTCTAGGATGTCACCTGGTAGATACAGAGGACGCACGGCTTGGGCTAAATCATTGACATTCAACACTGGCACCTTTTGGAGGTTAGCCACTTTACTCAAGTTGTAATCATTGGTTAAAAGAGTGCCATTAATTTCCTGGGCAAAACGTACCAATTTGGTATCTACAGTTTGTAGGTCATCGTAATCAGCGGAATGAATCACCAAGCGTTCTGGGTAAAGGGCTTGCATCCGATTCAGGATATCTAGCCCCCGCCGTCCCCGAGTCCGCTTCTGATCATTGGCAGCATCGGCAAGTTGCTGCAATTCTAGTAAGACAAACTGGGAAACCAGAATTTGACCTTCGATAAAACCCGTCTCAAGCAGTGCTTCGATCCGACCATCAATGATACTGCTAGTATCTATAATTTTACTTGAGGCTGATTTGAGGGTGCCTTCTGCCACTAAAACTGATTCCAGGCTGTTAGGATTGATCAGCTGCAAGAAGGTGCGACCATGGGTATCGGCTAGACTAACCCCCAAGAACGAAAACATCACACTTCCTAAAATGGCAGTCAGGGGTTTGATGAAGGAAAATTCCGAGGGGATGGGGAGTAAGAAAATCGGCGCTAGCATCAAATTAGCTAACAGCAGTCCCAGGATCAGACCAATAGACCTGGTCAAAATCACCTCCATTGGCATTTTTCGCACTTGGGCTTCTACCCGACGGTAACTTACTTGGGCCATTAACCCTAGCGCTAGTCCGATAATGGCACCAAAGCATGCAGTAGTCGAGCGTAACGCTGTCAAATTGCTGACTTGATCTTGCACATGACCGGGTAGCAATTCCACACTGTCGAAGCCTATGCTTGCTGCTGCTATGATAAATAAAAGTATAATGACGAAGTCAAGCATTCTTCCTTTCCAATTGGTTTTGTAGTTGTTTTTTTAGGAAAACTTTTTAAACGATTGCATAAACTGTCGTCAACGTGATAGTCAACAACACTATTTAGTATATCCTTTATATCGCTGTATTCTCTGATCCGACTTAGCTTCATTAAACCGTTGAATTGCCTAGGCTAACCGAGGGATAGCTTGGGCAATTATATTCGCTGGAGTTATCTGCTCAAGGGAGTTACAGGTTTCCTACTGTTGACTCTTCTTAAGGGGGGAATCTCGCTCCGGAGGAGATTGAGGTTAGCCAAAAGATGATCACAAAACTAATAAAAAATTTATTTAATTAATAACTGTTCATCCCAACGGTCGGATTGGCTTACCTGATTGAAGTATTACCGTAAAAAGCCCGTGGTCAATTTATTACATAATTCTGAGAAAGATTGCGATTCTTTAAGAGTCAGTGCCGCCTATGTTCATATTCCCTTTTGCCGACGCCGATGCTATTACTGTGATTTTCCAGTCTCTGTGGTAGGGGATAAGGCCACACAGAGTACCTCTAGCATGATTGACCAGTATGTCGAGGTGTTATGTCAGGAAATTAATATCACTCCACCGACCACAAGCAGTTTAGACACAGTTTTCTTTGGAGGTGGAACCCCCTCTCTGCTGACAGTTGAACAACTAGCCAAAATCCTCGACACCTTGGACAGGCGCTTTGGAATTGCAGCTGATGCCGAGATTTCCATGGAGATGGATCCAGGAACCTTCAACAAGGATCAGTTAACGGGATACCGAGATTTGGGGGTCAATCGAGTCAGCTTAGGGGTTCAGGCATTTCAAGATAAATTATTGAGCAATTGTGGCCGTACCCATGACTCTAAAGATATAGTCACTGCTATCGAACTGATCCATCAAGTAGAGGTTCCCGAATTTAGTCTTGATTTAATCTCTGGTCTACCGGCTCAAACCCTAGAACAATGGCAGGAGTCTCTGGAAATAACGGTCAAGATTGCCCCTACCCACATTTCCAGCTATGACCTAGTCCTTGAGCCTGTGACTGCCTTTGGCCGCCAGTACACCTCTGGAACTAAGCCGTTACCGACTGATGAAACCACTGTCATGATGTACCGCTTAGCACAGCAGGTGTTTACTAGTGTGGGGTACGAACATTATGAAATTTCTAACTATGCCTTGCCTGGTCATCAATGCCGTCACAATCGGGTCTATTGGGAAAACCGCCCTTATTACGGTTTTGGCATGGGTGCGGCTAGCTATACTCAAGGATATCGGTTCACTAGACCACGCACGAGGCGGGAGTATGATGCTTGGGTGGAACAGTTACTAGAAGCGGGTGGGGTTTGGGATGGCTCACCCACGACTTCAGAGGATGTGTTGTTAGAAACCCTAATGCTAGGTCTACGCTTGGCAGAGGGGTTGAGTCTATCTATGCTAGCTCAGAGGTTTGGGGAAAAAATTCTGGAACAGATTTGGATGGGTTTGCTGCCATACTACGGTTGTAACTGGGTAGAGGTTGTGGGAGATAATGGCGAAAGGGTTAATTTAACCTATGGTCAGAGGTTACCAGTGGCGGGAGGGTTGAGATTAACTGACCCGGAAGGGTTTTTGTTCTCGAATACCATTCTGGCTGACTTGTTTCATCTTTTGGGGTAGGAGCCCGTGATTTGTTGATTAACCGCAAAGACGTAAGGGATGGCGAAGAAGACAAGTGGGAATGCTTTATGTGGTGGGAACACCAATTGGTAATTTGCAGGATATGACGTTTCGGGCAGTGGAAATTCTGCAATCGGTGGATTTGATTGCTGCGGAAGATACGCGCCATACCGGGAAGCTATTGCAGCATTTTCAAATTAAAACGCCGCAAGTGAGTTACCACGAACACAATCACGACCAGCGTTTACCCGAGTTGTTGAATCGCCTGGGTCAAGGAAATACCATTGCGTTGGTGACGGATGCTGGGATGCCAGGCATTTCTGACCCTGGCTATAAATTGGTGAAGGCTGTTATTGAGGAGGGGATATCGGTAGTGCCAATACCAGGTGCTACTGCTGGAATTACGGCATTAAGTGCTGCGGGACTACCGACAGACCGATTTGTGTTTGAAGGCTTTTTACCCACCAAGGGTCAAAGTCGAAAAAAACGTTTAGACTCTCTCAAGGGGGAACCAAGAACGTTGATTTTGTATGAAGGGCCTCACCGTGTGCTTAATACGTTGCGAGATTTGGCAAACTGTTTGGGAGAAAATCGTAGAATTGTATTAGCTAGGGAATTAACCAAACTGCATGAGGAGTTTTGGCGGGGAACTATTGGGGAGGCGATCGCTCATTTTACTCAGCTAGAACCCAAGGGAGAGTTTACCCTAGTAATTGGTGGAGCTTCCCAACAAAAGCCTATGTTATCAAAAGCTGAACTAGAAGCTCAATTGACAGAGATTATGGCTCAGGGAGTATCGCGATCCCAAGCGAGTCGTCAGTTAGCTAAGCTAACTCAACTCCCCCGACGTCAACTCTATCAGCTAGCGTTGACAATTCCTTCATCAGTTTTTCCGGTCAAGGACCAAGACTAAGCTTGATTGGTAAATCTTTCTAAATTTTTTAGTTTTTGTTGATTAACAAGTAGCAAGTAACAAGTAGCAAGTAACAATCAACAAGTAACAAGTAGCAAGTAACAAGTAGCAAGTAACAAGTAGCAAGTAGCAAGTAATGACTAATCCCTAAAGAAAGCTGCTTTCCTTGCGCTTTGAGTTAAACAACGCCATCTATCTATTCGACATCCATTCGAGTTATGATTTTCAGGATTCACTCCCACTCATCAGCCCCTAACTATAAAGCTAAATTAATACCATGGGTGACACTCGTTTTAGCAATGACTCTGATGTTTGGTTACAAAAGGATTGAAAGCTATTTAGTGCAACCAAAAGTTGCCTTAGTTTTAGGGGGATCTGAATCGCGGGAGAGATATGCTGCCAAATTTGCCATAAAGCACCCAGACCTCAACATTTGGGTATCTTCCGGCAGCCCGAAGGGATATGCTAAACGGTTATTTACCCGGGAAGGAATTGAGGTCAGTCGCCTCCACCTAGACTACAAAGCGGTGGATACGGTGACTAACTTTACCACGTTAGTGGATCAGTTAGAAGCTCAGGACATCGATAGTGTCTATTTGATTACTTCTGACTATCATATGCGCCGTGCTCGCTTGATTGGTGATATCGTGCTTGGCAGTAGAGGAATTGTTCTCAAGCCGTTACCTGTTCCTTCCGGAAAGTCTCCTGAACCCTTTGAAAAAGCTTTGCGAGATGGGGCTAGGGCGTTGCTGTGGTTGACGACAGGTCATACAGGGGCTGAATTAGGCCAAGCCTCGAAAAGGTTAATCAATTGACACTCCCCGTCCTAGAATAACGGGGATTCTTACTTGGCCGTAGGCCACGCTACGCGAACAACGAGCTGTCTTGCGTATAGCAGGTCGGAACCAAAAAAAGTAGAGGACAATTCGACCTAAGCGTGCTTGATCATGGATCTAGGTTTCGGTGTGCCCCACCGTACCTTTTTTATATATAGATAGATAGATACTTTTTTTTATCTAAATTTTTCATAGACCTTTAAGTCGTTAGACCAAATTACGCAATATGTATCACAGACATATTTTTTACGTTGCCTACTTATGGTTAGATAGTATCTATCTAGTTTTTTAGTTTATTGTTATAGACTTTTAAAATAGCACACCTAGTACAAACTGTCAAGGCCATTGTTTAAAAAAAAGCCGTCCTATAAGGACGGGGCGCGATTACCCAAATTTTTTGGTAAAGTCCGTTGAGAGTTCTTGCACCAGTACGTAGGGTTGTACAATCAGAGCCTGAAACCGCTTGTTCTGGTTGCTGTTCCAATTAGAGAGTTGCTCAAGTAAAGGCTTGTGCATTAGCTGCTCACTGATCCAATGTTGGACAGATAGCACATCATCATTTGCGATCGCTACCCCAACATCCAACAAATCCAGTCCCTCATTCACCACCAATACTGCATCTCGTTTCACATGAGGAATCAGTAAGTCCCAGGTTGTCTCATCCAGAGATTCCGCCAATTGTACTCTTAAATCCATGTTTAATTCAAGGTTTTCTTAATAGTTCTTTAAACATACAGTAAAATTGCTCCGATGCTTTGTTTGATTTAACTATTTGATCAAAGCTCTAATCACCTCAGGTTTCCACCTCAGCCTTCCTCTAACCATTGAGTTATAACGGTTCTCATAGTAATGAGCTACACAAGATTGTTTCCCTGATGAGAAATTCGATTAACATCATCAAACAGAAAATGTGGTTGAGGCTGAATCCCAAACATCGGCGTGCTGTAAAACTATTCCTTGGCTTGGCGCTGCTTGGCATCACGGTGCGTACGCTTCCCTATCTCGCTCCCATTCGTGCTAAAGATTTAGTTCAAGATGACCTAGCGGTAGAATTTCGTGACCGCAATGGTTTATCCCTAGGCACAATCCTCAGTCGAGACCAAGACCATACTGCAGTTGTCCCTCTCGATCAAATTTCCCCGCACTTTATCCATGCTATTCTCGCCGCAGAAGATGGAGAGTTTTATCACCATGGGGCATTAGAGATGCGGGCAATTATGCGATCGCTAATTGAAGCCATTGAGGCGAAACGCATTGTCAGTGGTGCTTCCACCATCACCATGCAACTGGCACGGATGCTGGAACCCAACCCCCGCACTCTACCTGCCAAATTCCAAGAAATTTGGCTATCCTGGCGATTAGCAGCAGGGATGAGTAAAGATGAAATCTTGGCAGCCTATATCAACCGACTCCCCATGGGTGGCAATATCTATGGCTTAGAAGCTGCTGCTCGGATTTATTTTGGCATGCCTGCCAGTGAACTCAATGTTGCTCAAGCCAGCCTATTAGCTGGTTTACCCAATAATCCTAATTATCTCAATCCTTATTATTACTGGGATGCTGCCAAACGGCGGCAAATCTATGTGCTCAAGCGCATGGTAGAAGATGGCTATATCACCGCTACTCAAGCAGACCAAGCCTATGAGGAAGCCATTTCCCTATTACCTCGACAGCAAGGAATAATTGCCGCACCACACTTTTTATTCTTGGTTGCCAACCAATTACCATCAGAGCATCCCTCCCAAATTCGTACTACTATCGACCGTCCCCTACAGGAATTTGTTGAAGCCCAAGTGCAGCAAGTAGTTCGCGACCTTGCCCATAAAAATGTCCATCACGCTGCTGCTATAGTCATTGAGAATCAATCCGGTGAAGTATACGCCTATGTCGGCTCTCCCGATTACTTTTCCGAAGCTGAATTAGGACGCAATGACGGAGTCCAAGCCCTACGTCAACCCGGTTCCACCCTCAAGCCTTTTTTATATCAATTAGCCCTAGAGCAACGAATTATTCGTCCTAACACCGTCTTAGCTGACATCCCCACCTATTACCCGATTCCCGGAGCTAGACTCTACAGTCCCACCGATTACAGCGAAACCTTCCTCGGACCAGTTCGCATTCGTATTGCTCTAGCCAATTCCCTTAATATCCCAGCAGTTAGGGTATTGGAAAAAGTTGGAGTATCAAACTTTCTGTTGCACTTACATCAACTAGGCTTTGAACACCTAACCCAGTCTCCAGAACATTATGGATTAGGATTAACCCTAGGTAGTGGCGAAGTCAGTCTTTGGGAACTAGCTCGCGCCTACCTCACCCTAGCACGACTTGGAAAACCCACATCCCTTGTCACTAAGCTATCTAGCCCCTCGCCAAATAGGGATGATTTGTCGGTTTACGGAAGAGCAGGAATGGCGCGAAGCAAACAATTGTCAGATCATCCCCCAAGTACGCAAAGCCCACTATTCAACCTTAAACCAAATAACCTCCAACCTCCTAACCTTCAACCTCCTAACCTTCAACCTCCTAACCTTGGCCAAAAGGCCACGCTACGCGAACAACATTCAACCCTTTCAACCTGGGCATTAATCACAGATATACTGAGTGACCCTCAAGCTCGTGCTCAGGGGTTTGGTGTCGATTCAGTACTGAATTTACCTTTTCCCGCTGCCGTTAAAACTGGCACCTCTTCTAATTTCCGAGATACTTGGACTGTGGGATTCACGAAAAACTATACCGTTGCCACTTGGGTAGGCAATTTTAATGGTGAGCCCATGGAACAAGTGTCTGGGGTGATTGGTGCTGCTCCCCTCTGGCATCGGATTATGTTACACCTGCATCAATCTCAAGAACCTGCTCCGTTTCAAGCTCCTCCCGGTTTAGTCCAACGTCCAGTGTGTGCCCTTTCCGGTTTGCGTCCCACTCCTGCTTGTCCAACTGTTGTCCAGGAATACTTCTATCCAGACGACCTCCAGGATTACGAACGTCAATCCGATACGTTTTATCAGATGACCAGTGTTGGAGCTAATCAGCAATCGCCCCAGTACATCGTTAATTTACCTGATGAATACAACGAGTGGTTAGCAAGACAACCCCAAGGAAATCTAGCGCCAGGAAAACTGAAAATTTTGTCTCCTCGGGAGGGGGATTTGTACATGCTCTACCCTACTGAATCGGATCAAGATAGCAATAGTGCTGTTCAACGGCTAGAGTTCAAGGTGGCTGGGGTAAAGTCTGAGTCGGTCGAGTGGTGGTTGAATGGTGAAAAGCTAACTACCAACTCATCCAATTCCTTCTTTTGGCCTCTCGGTCCTGGGGATTGGACATTGGAAGTAAAAAGCGGTGACATTAGCGATCGCGTCACTTTCAAGGTGCAGTTAGCAGAAAACCCACCAACTCGCCGGGGGTTTTCTATTGCTGGTCCTTAGTGATTTGTTAATTGTAAATAGTTAATTTATAATCTACGTGCATTCATCGGTTATACCCAGGACTTTCACTGGTTCGATTTTCTATGGCAAACTTCACGAAATATATCTTGGCAGTTGCGATCGCTGTCTTACTCATCCCATTTTTAGTGCTAACGAATTATACCTATACTGGGGAACTAAAATCAAACATCAATGCTAGTGAAGTTTACAAAATCCGCTCTTTTCATAGCAAAGATGGCATTGGCAAATTCTATATGGGTCGAGAAATTGCTAAAGTAATGGGACATCAGGAAATGTTATGGCTGGAACGCCCTAGCAGGGAATCCCAAGAGCAACCTTCTGTAGTTATTGATGCTCTTAATTTAAGACCTACAGATACTGTTGCAGATATTGGAGCAGGCACTGGTTATTTTAGCTTTCGAATCGCTCCGTTGGTACCTGAAGGAAAAGTATTAGCAGTAGACATTCAGCCAGAAATGATCGACGTTATTGACTTTTTAACAGAAGATAATAATGTTAATAACGTCGAGACAATATTAGGAAGTTTAACTGATCCTAAACTTCCTTAAAATAGCATTGATTTAGCCTTAATGGTAGATGTTTACCATGAGCTTGAATATCCCCGAGAAATGATGGAATCGATTGTTAAAGCTCTTAAACCAGAGGCAAGAGTTGTGCTAGTAGAATATCGCAAGGAAAACCCACTTATTCCTATTAAGGGCTTGCATAAAATGACTCAGAAGCAAGTTAAAAAAGAGATGGAATCCATTAATTTAATTTGGCAAGAAACCAATAATGATTTACCCAGCCAACATTTGATGGTGTTTCAAGTTAGTGACAAGTCATTATAGCGGTTTTAAATTCGTTGAGGTATTGACTATAAGTAAATTTTAGCCAGTAGACAGTAGGCAGTAGGTAGTAGGTAGTGGTAATACATAGCTAGTTGATTAACTATTGCGTCTTGCCTCTTGCCTTTTCTTAAGAGATTTTTTTCACAAAAAGAAAAATCCTATAGCTTATCTTGCGAGTAACAAGGTTTTTGTGTTAATGGAATGTCGGTGATAAAAATCAGACCAGAAGTTGATTCAGATCACAATAACTTACTGAAACTCTATTTACATTGAATGAAATGAATGAAATTAAATTCCGGAGGAATAAGTAGGTGCTAGAAAAGTTAAACGAGATTAAATCAACTCTAAAAGATATAGGTGAAAAAGTTGATCAGATAGCTGATAAAGTCGAGGCTG
>NZ_JAAHIE010001019.1:0-1921 GCF_010671945.1 Moorena sp. SIO4E2 | reverse complement strand
ATTAGAGCTAGCTGCATCAATGGTGATGCCGCCACTTTCAACTTTAATCTTGCAGGTGCCGTTATCAATAGTGATATTACCACCAGATAAAGCCACAGTACATTTTTCATTTTTCAGGGTGGCATCTCCTCCTTCCAGGGTGACATGGCACTTTTCGTTGGTGAGATCAATTTTCTGATCATCGACAGTAATCACCTGCTTCTCATTTTTACTAGTAACAGTAACTACCCCCTCCTGATCAATTTTAAAACTACCCCCCTCTTTCAGGTTATTTTGTAGGTAGAATTCCTTTTCTTTGTTGACAGGGGGTTGGTCTTGGTCATTGTAGAGCCGACCAATAATCACAGGAGCATTGAGATTACCCCCAATAAAGGTAACTAACACCAAATCTCCCACATTGGGAATATTAACCAGTCCTAAATGGGGAGTTGCTACTGGCACTTTCCGCAGTTCAAAGTCTTTGCCGTCTGGCTGTTTTTTGTTCTTTAACTTAACTGAACATTGGTAGTTGTCCTTGTCACTCTCAGAGGTATGGGGAAACACCGCTGTCACAATGCCCAACTCAGTAGTGTAAACTTTACGTGCTTCCTGCTGAGCAACTTTCTGCATTACTCCAACAATCGAGTCTGTCACACTTCCTCCCAATCAATTACAGTACAAAAACCACTACGGCGATTGAGACGGTGGCTTACTCCCGTCACTTTGAAGCTACCATTCAGGGTAGCCATCGGCATTTTTGACACCTTGATCTCATCTCCTAGCTTGACATTAGCATTACCTAGCACCTTAATTTCACCCCGTTGCTTCTGGCGCTGCTTAGCCAAAACCGCCTCAGCCATTTTCTGAGCAACTGCCTGGGTACGAGCTGTGGGGTCAGTCAGTCGTAGAGTAGTGATACCAGAACCGGAACCAGCAGTACCCTTAACCTCCTTTTTGGTTAGCCAAGAGTACGCCTGTTCTCCTTGTCCTTGACTGCTGGGACTTTCTCCATAAATTTCCACCTTCTCAACCCCAGGATGGGGTTGCTCCAATTCCAAGGCCAGAATGTCTTCCCCATACTTGAATTGATGGCTACTGGCAGGTTTATATTTAGCAAATACAGCTTTGTCTTGGGTGTTGGCATAGAAATCAAAGCCACATTGTTGTGCTAAAGTTTCGAGATGGTCATAAGCTGACATCAAATCTCCCACCCCATAGACCGAAAATTTCAGACCATTCTCCACTTGCCCCACCTTCACCTTGCCCCACTTGAGAATATCTTTGACAATATCCCCAGCATTCGGTTTTTCGTAAACCCGATTTAACCGAGCTGCGGTTAAACTCCCAAAAGTGCTGGCAGCCTCAATCCTGACACGGTCAATGCTCCAGTCTACCCTACTAACCTTACCGGTAAAGACTAACGTTTGCTTATTCTCATCGCCCAATTCCACCGATACCAGCTCTTCTGGACTGATAGTTAAACCCTGTGGCAACCCTAGAACAAGACAGCAGGTATTCACCGGAATAGTTAACTCACTATGCGATCGCAACTCAATGAGCTGCGTTTGTTGCCCTGCGTTACAGACAACGCTACCAATTTTAATGGTGTAACCAATTTTTAACATCAGGGGAATGGGTAATAGGTAATAGGTAATAGGTAGTAGGTAGTAGGTAATAGGTAATAGGTAATGGGTAATGGGTAATGGGTGATGGGTGATGGGGAATAGGTAATAGGTAATGGGGAATGGGTAATGGGGTGCATCTCACTTTTGTAAATGTTCGTAGGGTGCGTTAGGGACGGGGGAGCCATTATTGTATTGGTAGCCAGTGTTAGGACAATCCGTCCCGTAACGCACCATCTGGTCAAACGGCAAAAATGAGATGCACCCCATTACCCATTCCCCATTACCTATTACCTATTCCCCATCACCCATCACCCATA
>NZ_JAAHIE010001018.1:0-1921 GCF_010671945.1 Moorena sp. SIO4E2 | reverse complement strand
GCTACCTGTAAAATATATGCTAGGTAATAGAGTTGGGAGCCAAATATAGGACGTTTTTGATTCTGGAATCCTGGAATTTTTTCCAGATAGTTTAGCAGTTTTTTATCCCGGCCTATGGGAATATATCGATAGTCTACTCCGTCATGACTTGCCGTATTAAAGCGTTCTCCTGGTGTATAGACAATAACATCACCATCTTGAACTAAAAGACGCACGAATTCATAGGTCAAAATCCCAATGGAATCCATCGGATTTGGAAACGAGGTCATCACAAAGGGTTGACAGACAAATGCTATCTTTAATCGTTTATTAGAATCTGCTCCGTTTAATTGATGATTTAATTTGTTGTTTAATTTGTTTTGCTCTCGGTCAATCCTAGCTAATTTATTTTGCACTAAAGTTGTGTAGACTACAGTGTTGCTGGGATTGAGTTTGAGGACATTGTTATAGGATGCGATCGCATCATCTAATTTGCCTTGTTCCTGCAGAGCAACTCCTAAGGTATAATGACTGTTGACCAAGTCTGGCTGTATTGCGATCGCTTTCTGGTAATAAGCCACCGCAGTCTTCAAATCGCCTCCTATTTTCCGAGTAACGCCCAAATCGTGATTTAAGGCAGCGTAGTAGGCGTGTTTTTCTTGGGAAAGCTGCCCTTGAGCGTAGAGAGCATTACCCAAATTCACATCAGCTTCAGCACAGTTGGGCTGAATCTCCAAAGCTTTTTGATAGCATGCGATCGCATTTTCCCACTTGCCTTGTTGTTGTAGAGCATAGCCAAAGTTGTTGTAAAGCGCTACCGAGTTCGGCTGTAGGGCTAACGCTCGCTGATAAGCTTCCACTGCTTCTGACAATTGACCTTGAGCTTGACGCAAATTGCCTAAACTGAACCAAGCCTTGAAAGACTCCGGATTGACAAGGAGGGTTGTATTGAAAAACTCCTCAGCAGTTTGGTACTTACCTACCTGTTGTGCTAGCATTCCTAACCCATACAAGGCATCTGGTTGGTTAGGTATTCCTGCTAGAATCTGACGATAAACTTGCTCAGCTTCGACCAAGCGATTGGCTCGATGATATTGAAGAGCAACTTGAAGTGCTTCAGAAAGTTGTGTCACTGTTGTAATCCTCAATTTTTACTTTTTAATTGGTAATTGGTAATTGTATAGAGTTGTGAACATATTCGCCCTTGGGTATTGGCAATAAGTGTGTTCACAACCCAGATAAAAACCCTATATCTATAGCAGTCGCCAGCGATGCAGCGCGGTCTTGGGGAGCCAGTGCGGTCTTGGGGGTCTCCCCCATGAGCAACTGGCGTGGTTTCCACGGGGCTTACAAGGTGCGGACGCAGGTTCCGCACACAGCCCCTCCCCATGAGCGACTGCATCAAGACAGGGCAGTTAGGACATGACAAAAGTCTCAAACCTAAGTAAGCGAAAGAGTTTGACTTCTGACTTCTGACTTCTGACTTCTGACTTCTGCTATAACTAGGGATAAGCAAAGTAAAAACTCTCTGAATTATGATTCAACATAATCGAGCGCAACTTTGAAGCAATCTCATCCCGTAGGGGAGCAGCTTCGGCTTGAGTAAGCCAAGTAAATAGTTTCTCCACAGCTTGAGGAGACGGATCAATTTTGAGTGCCTCTTGGAGCAGACGAAACGCACCAGAAAGATTCCCAGCCTTTAGGGGAATTACCATATGGTTTAGACAATAATTAAAGTAATGGTTACGAGCGTTGGCTGTAATTGCTGCACAATGCTCAGCAGGAAGATAGCTCTCGGAAATTTCAATCCCCTGGCGGATAGACGTTGCTTGAGCTCCAGATAATATCAGTTCACTGGTCATATTATTATCATGCTCACGGTAACGTGCCAAAATATCGCCTTCGTACCACCAATCATAAAAACTAGCAATACGCTTATAAA
>NZ_JAAHIE010001017.1:0-1928 GCF_010671945.1 Moorena sp. SIO4E2 | reverse complement strand
GAATCTTTAATTCTTTAATTAAAGATTATCTGGATAGAGACGCACAATAAATCAATATCTTGTCAAGCCAATAAATCTTGATTGTAGATAAATATAGTGTAAGGATTTAGGTAGAGGGGTTGACAAAGGGAGCATGTCACTTATGCAGAACATTTGTAATAAATCTGGGTAATAGGTAATGGGTAATAGGTAATAGGTAATAGGTAATAGGTAATAGGGGGAGCATGTCACATTAGCCTAATAGTTTTCCGAGATCTATAGCCCCCCTGGTTGACTGACAAAACTTATCTAACAGCATACTGATAAGTCTGGATCTGAAATTCCAGCCGATAGAGTCGTTGTTCATATTGTTTGCGTGATGCCATGGCTGGCTCAGGGTCTTGATTACTTGAGAATTGGACCTGTTTAATTAAAGTCCACCCGTTGACCTTAGCGGCTTTGACCCAGTCCCAACCAATTCGAAAATAGCTATTGCCCCGAAACCAATGGGTGTCTACCCAACGTCGTTGACCATTATCTACCACTGCCACCCCTTGTGCACTGACATAGCGATGCAGCGCGGTCTTGGGGGTTTCCCCCACTCGCTATTGCATCAAGACAGAGGGTTGCTACCGCCAAGATAAACCATAATCGTGACAGGGCAGATGCATCTCTAATCTCTGATTTTTGGAGATTCCAGCCACTGGACTGGTCATCTAAAAAGTTCTGTTCAATATCGAAGCGTAACCCATACTCAGCAAAAGTTTGTAGGCAGGTCTTTTCGTCACTGACTACTGCTCAAAACTCTCCATTGATGTTATTACGGCCGATAATCACATGCACCAAACCATAGTTGGCTCTTTTTTGCAATCGCACCTGATGCAAACACAAGGCCTCCCCCCGTAGAACATGGAAATCTTTGAGCTGGCACCAGCCTTTGCCCCCCCGCCAAATCCAACTATCCCTCTTAAGCCTAATCCGATAGTGCCAACCTAATTGAGTGGTTAACATCTGCATCAAGTTGATATGAACAAAACCTCGGTCTGCCAGTAACACCACCTTGATGTCTTGGGGTAAGCGCCCCTGAGCTGATTGAATCATCTCCCGATAATCTCTGAACGATACACTGGCACTGCCATGAGCCATGACCCGCCAAGCCACTGGCAAGGCGCGACCTCGATGTACCACACACAGCCGCACTAAACAATACTTATCCCAAAATAGGGAGGTGTCTAATGCCAGATAGATCACCTGTTCTTGCCAATTGGCCAAAGCAGCTTGAATTAAGCTGCCATAGAGTCGATGCACATTGATTCGGGGATTATGCAGCCAGCGCTGGATTCGTCGTTGTTTGCTGGCGGCATATTGACCCCGGCACGGCATATAAACCGTCCATTTAGTCAGATTCACACTACCGGTATGTACCAGCGCCACTAACATCGATACACAAGCGGTCAGATGAGCCAAATGCGCCCAATCACCTTGACCCATCCATTGATTCAAGGCATTGTAGAGGCGGGAGTTTTTTTTCACAGCATCTTCAGGGTATGAGTGGTATCTATCTTGAGGATGCTGGCTCCCCACATTCAAAGTCAATCCCTCCTATTCCAGTCCTGGCTTGCATTTGATTGTTCCTAATTGATACTTTTGTCAGTCAACCAGATAGCCCCCTCATGGGTCAAAGCCAAGCTCTAATGGTACATAGTTGATCTGTTCTGCAACTAAGACCGGCTCGGTCACAGGATTTTTGGTGTAATGTCTTGTAGTTCATTTGTTCTGCAAATTTGACCTGCTCCCGTTGACAAAAGCCGAAAATTTAAAGTATCCCTCTTTTGTCACTCTCCGAGAAGTAAAATAAGAGAATAAACAGATTGGGTAGCTCAAAGGTAGATAGGGCAATGGATGTAGAGTTACAGATTCTCAAACATAGTGCCAGAGATGCACAACCA
>NZ_JAAHIE010001016.1:0-1932 GCF_010671945.1 Moorena sp. SIO4E2 | reverse complement strand
TTAGTTCACCAATAAATAGTGATCAACCTAAATTCACTGATGTTTTATCACTAAGAACAGCTATATCTGAACCGGAAACTCCTAGACATCTTGATAGTGAAGAATCCAGAAATCATAACCAGTTTCCTACGCCAGTTTTACCTGATTCACTCCCGGAAGATGATGTTTCAGCTTCCGAAGCTTCGATAGTAACTCACAACCCCGGATACTGGCACAATTCGACAGAATCTGATTCCCCCGAAAATCCAAAAGTACCTACTGGTAATCTCGATCAGGAGAAAGTGGTTTCTGAGACAGCAGTCAGTGACCAGAACAGTACACCAAAAGCTGAGGGCGACCTGAATCCTAGGTGTCAGCAAATTACTAAGCAATCTGTTAAACGGCTGTCTAAAAAAAAATATCGAGGGATTTCCTATGAAGTGGAACCTATCTTAATCCAGTTACCGACCGATGCTCAAGGGTTTGTTATACAACGGTCTAAAAAGAAATATCGAGGAATTTCCTACTAAGTTCATAGGTAAGCATATGCGCTACGCGCACGCTACGCGAACAGCGGTCAGCGGTCAGCGGTCAGCTTAAAATAAACCTCAAAAGCGAGAATTTAATATTGATAGATTAATGAGAATTGAAAGTCACCAGAAAAGTCCAGCAGCTTTGTGGCACAGGCTTCGACGCTGTGACCTAACCAAAAGCTGATACGCGACACGCTGATACGCGACACGCTGATACGCGACACGCTGATAGCTTACCTAGAAACTATTCCATGCCTTCAATGGGTGCAAAGCCTTGTCGCTGGATATTTTCAGTAATAGTACGGGGTTCGAGGAATTGCACTAGATAATCGGGACCTCCTGCTTTTGACCCTACTCCAGACATCTTGAAGCCACCAAAAGGTTGCCGTAATACAATCGAACCGGTAATATTGCGGTTGATATATAGATTACCGACGTCAAACTCGCCTGAGGCTTGTTCTATATGGGATGGAGTGCGAGAATATAAGCCTCCGGTGAGGGCATAGTTGGTACTGTTGGCGATATCAAGGGCTTCTTGGAAATTCTTTGCTGCCATTACCGCTACTACTGGACCAAAGATTTCTTCTTGGGCAATGGTGGCGTTGGGGGAGATATCTTTAAAGATCACTGGACCAATAAAGTATCCGGTGTCAGGTGCTGGCATTTCTAATGCTACGTTGGCTTCCTGACGTCCTTTGTCAAGGTACTCCCGAATGCGATCGCGTGCAGTAGCATCTATCACTGGACCAACCTGGGTACTGGGTGCTTCTGCTGGCCCAATGTTAAGCGATCGCGTTGCTTCCACTAACCGTTTTAGGAAGTTATCATGCACTGGCTCTAACACAATTACTCGGGAGCAAGCGGAACACTTTTGACCACTGTAACCAAATGCTGACTTGACGACTCCAGCTACAGCTTGGTCGAGGTCAGCACTTTCATCTACGATAATCCCATTCTTACCTCCCATCTCCGCAATGACTCGCTTGAGATGTTTTTGACCTGGTTGCACGATAGCGGCATCAGCGTAGATACGACAACCGACTTCTTGGGAACCGGTAAAGGCAATTAGATGGACATCGGGATGCTTGACCATATGGGCACCGACGGTTGAGCCTTTGCCTGGAACGAATTGAAATACTCCTTTGGGTATCCCGGCTTCTACTAAAATTTCAGCTATTTTCGCGGCAATCACTGAGGAGTTTTCTGCGGGTTTAAGTAGAGTACAATTTCCAGCCACTAGGGCTGCTACAGTCATTCCTGTGGTAATGGCGATGGGGAAGTTCCAGGGAGAAATTACTAGGGCAATACCTCGGGGTTGATAGACATAGCGATTGGTTTCTCCAGCAATGTCGTAGTTATATCCATCGCTGAGCCGTTCCATCTCTGATGCGTAGTAATGACAGAAGTCAATCGCTTCGGA
>NZ_JAAHIE010001015.1:0-1932 GCF_010671945.1 Moorena sp. SIO4E2 | reverse complement strand
CTGGTTGATGATAATATCGGTAATGTAAGAAAATATCCCGGTAGGGAAAGTCAATATTATCCCCAGCACACAGTTTATTGAAAACTTTTGACTTGATTCCAATGTAATGAAGATAAGTCAGCCGATTCCCATGATCATAAAGTAGATTATCCCGAACCTCAAAGTGAGGAGATGTTACCGAATTGCCTGTTCTTTGATCTTTAGGCAAACTCAGAGAAAAATTATGGATAGATAACCCAGACCTCATCCTCATGTAGTTGAGTACAGATTGGTTAGGCGCTCGCTTATAGAGAACTTCTGCTTCCCCATTAGCTAACTGAGAAACTAACCATTCTCGCTGCTTTTCAGGAAATAATCCCCGCTTAGCCCCATAAAATCCCGAACAGAAAATTTCTGAATTAATCTGGGATTCATGGAATAGTTCCAGTAACTTCGGTGAGGCTAAGTTAAAAATATGTGCTGGGTCTTTATACTGAAAGTCATAAACCACAAAATCACTCTCATCTAACTGCTTAAAGACGAAATCTAAGGAATTCATCAGCAGAGTGTCAGCATCCAGATAGATAAATTTTTCAAATGGACTCTGTGGATCAAAGGCACAGTAACGATGATTTTCACCAACCCGATAGAATTTCGTCTTCATGCCTTGTGCTTGCCATTCTTGTAAAGCGTCAGGGTGAGTTTTCCAAACACGGTAGGAAAACTCTTCCCAACGGGCAAATAGTTCTGGATTATCCAGCAAGGTGACATTATCTCGGGTGGCAATTTCTTGACGGACCTTGTCTAATTGATCATTGTAGGCAATTACACAAACTGGAGTCTCTTTCCCAGCATTAACCTCTATGCTATTGAGCAGTGCTACCAGTTGGTTGTAAACCACATCATTAGCCAATGTATAAATTCCTGTGCTCATCTAGACTTACCCCAGTTTTTCCACTACTTTAGACAAGAAGTTGAGTAAATTCAACTCATGTAAAATGATTTGACGTGCTTCTGCGATCGCATCTAGAGCGTCATGCCATGCATCCGGTGTAGCGGTCACCTCCTGAATGTAAGCTAAGCCCTTTTCATCCTCACTTGGCAGTCTCAAGAAGCTTCCTGGAGGCAATAATTTATCAGCAGCAGAACCACCATAGTATATGGGTAAACACCAGGCTAATAAAGCATCCCACAACTTTTCACTCACATACCAATCATTACCAGCATAGTTTTCAATCGCCAGGTTGTAGTAATAAGGAGCCATCGCATTCCACTTATTCCCTACTTTTCCATATCCGTTTACCCAGTCTGGCAAATCCCGTCCATACACGTCAAATTCTAGATCACTGTCCCTCAACAGCTTCAAAAACGCCAAACGCTGACGATGATTAGCCGTGCGAGCAATACCGGAGGTAATCCAACAACAGGAACGAGCTTTTTCAGGCGGTCCCATTTCATTCAATTCACGAAACGAATTGTTGTGGTATGAAATAGCAGGCATATAGTCAGGAATTGGCGCAAAATCATCAGGACCACATACATAGCCACAGTATTCCTGAGCTTGTTTATATTCATTAATTCGGATCTCTTCCCGTTCTGGAAAGGGAGGTTCTCGCACCAAAGAAATAATCCGTTCTTTCGGCACTCCCCGCAAGAGAGTCTTGAGATCTGCGACCTTAGGCTCAGCGGGCTTGTGAGCTAGCCCAAAAAAATTGCCAAATTTGGGTTTAACTGGTTTGATGTCAGAAAATTCGTTAAAGTTGTATAGCAGTAAAAAATCCGGTTGAGGTGCAGTAGCTATCATTTGAATATTTTTCCAAACCCCCAAAGGACGAGGGGTTTGTTTCCATAGCCAATCAACAGGACTGGGTTTCAGTGCCTTATAGCTACTGATCATACCGATAACTTTTTTGTCCATAGTTTTGGACATAGCTTAATTTCCTAACTCATCAA
>NZ_JAAHIE010001014.1:0-1935 GCF_010671945.1 Moorena sp. SIO4E2 | reverse complement strand
AAAACTCCCCAAAAAAAAATTTTTAAAACCCTTGACAATTACAAATATAATCATTACAATAATCATATTAACACGATGAATTCAAGTTTTGATCTATGTCAAAAGACTTTAAGCCAAACTTCAAGAAACAACCTGTTGAGCACACTCTGAAAGGCTCTCGTCAAGCAGTAATCTATAGTATCCAAATGCTTTATAAATTGGGCTATGCAGAGATTGCGGAATGGACTCCTCTTGAGCCGACTGAGGTTCCAGGGGAAGTAATTACTAAAATGATGAAGTATTGGCTGTTGCCATAACACTTTAAATTTATGGGGGGTTTTCCCCCCCTGGCAAAGGCTCCGGTTTGATTACATCAAATCACGTCCGGATTGGTTTGGAAACTCATTGACATAGATCATTTAAATAGCCGTAGATAGTATTTCTACGGCTATTTTTTTTTCTGTTTATACTTATATAAAAAGGGAATCGGGAATCGGGAGTCGGGAATCGGAACCCACCCCTAACCCCTCCCAGGAGGGGAACGGGAATCGGGAATCGGGAATTGGGAATCGGGAATCGGGAATCGGGAAAAAATACTGGTAAGCTGTTGCGCATTTAAATTGGATATAGTGTTTCTCGCATTTATGAGGTACGCTTCTCAACAAAGTCCCCCTTATTAAGGGGGATTTAGGGGGATCAATTTGTCCCTTATAGGATATATAGTTGCTATATTATTCAGTTAGATGCTTTGGGGCGAGTTTTAGTTGTCGTCTATACCTGGCGAGGTGATCAAATCCGTTTGATTTCAACTCGCAAAGCCACTCGTACTGAACGTAAACAATATCTGGAGGGATGAAGATGGAAGCTGAGTATGATTTTAGTAAAGGTAAGCGTGGCGCGATTGACCCGATGCCATCTGGTAAAACTCGGATCACAATTCCTTTAGATAACGATGTTTTGGAGTGGTTTCGTGACCAGGTAAATCTGTCTGGTGGAGGGAATTATCAAACCTTGATTAATCAGGTGTTGCGTCAGCACATTCAGCATCAGCTGATAGAATTAGAAGGAGTTCAGGAAACTATTCCTAGAACAGAAATTGTTCAAATTCAAGAAGCATGGGAAAATTATCGCTCCGGTAACGATAAAGGAATTTCATCTAAAGATTTAAAGCGTAAGTTATTAGGATAAAAGTGATTAATCGTCGGTGGGCAGTGCCTACCTAGGCGCTTTGCCAGCTGATCTGATCTGTCTGATCCACTGCCCACCCTACATGCTATAGGCGGTGGCGCGGGTGACGGTGGAACGGTTTATTGAGCGGGTTTCTCGGCAATACCTAGCAAAAAGCAACGGCGAGTCCCATTGAGGAATACGCTCGCCGTTGGTGGATATGGGTTAGAAGTGGAGTATTGAAGGTTGAGTTGCCAGAAGAAGGTAACGGAGCGATCGCCCCGTTACCTTTCTACCCTACGGCAAAGGTTTTACTTCCTTAATTACCAATAATTATCATTCTGTTTGTAGAATGTTTGATTTTTTGGAAGTCCTTTGTGATCTGCAACCTGCGGATGCTCCTTAGACTTTTTACGCTTTGTGACAACCCTCTACATCCATGTATATATCCCATGGTAGTGCGTCACGAACTATTACTTGGTAGAATGGCTCCACACCTTCAAACACGTGATCATAAGAAGTGGGTTGATCAGAGCTATACCCCGGAACAGGAAGATTTTCAACATAATCATGGGGACCGGGTGGATCTACAATCAATGATATTGTTTGTTGGTCTTCTTCAAAGCTTATAAAGCTGACATCCAGTGACGATGCTGGCCCATCTATAACATCTAGTATATACTGAGAAGATCCCTCGGCCAAGAGAATAAAGCGAGGTTCGACATAACATTCCGCAGCTTGCGCACTACCAACGATCATTACTAGGGACAGGCAAAACACCAACATCCC
>NZ_JAAHIE010001013.1:0-1939 GCF_010671945.1 Moorena sp. SIO4E2 | reverse complement strand
TATTGAACCAGACCTGGAGCTGTTTCGCCTCTCTCTTCAAGACAAAGGCACACGCACAGCTCAGTTGAAGCAAGCCGCACGGCAAGTGGATCAGAGGTTGATGGAGCCTGTGCGCAAACTGTTAGGGTCTACTCGATATATCTTACTTTCCCCAGAAGGAGAGCTCAACCTGATTCCCTTTGAAGCCCTGGTGGATCAGCAGCAGCGGTATCTGGTGGAAAACTATCGCTTTAGTTACCTTACCTCTGGCAGGGACTTACTGAGATTATCCGAGAAATCTGCCAGTCAAACTGCTCCGGTGTTGTTGGGCAATCCTGACTTTGACCGTTCTGCTGGTGAATTAATTGCTAATCAAAATCATAGCAATCTCCCCAGTGCCCACCTTACCCGTTCCATTGACCTCTCAAAGCTGGACTTTTCACCATTACCAGGCACCGCTGAGGAAGTAAAAGCAATCGCTGACATGCTGGGAGTAGACCCTCTACTGGGGGCTAAGGCCACTGAGTCAGCAGTCAAACAAATCAATAGTCCCAGGATACTGCATATTGCTACCCATGGTTTCTCTGAGAGCGCTCCCAATCAAGAACTGCCCACCCTCTATGACAATCCCATGCTGTTGTCTGGACTAGTGCTAGCAGGGTTTAAGCAGAAGCGAACTGGTGCAGAAAATGGGGTACTCACTGCCTTGGAAGCCGTAGGACTGAAGTTGTCTGGCACCGAGTTGGTGGTCTTATCCGCTTGCGATACCGGTTCCGGACGGATTAGTTCAGGAGAGGGCATCTATGGCTTGCGTCGGGCTTTTGTAATTGCTGGTTCACAAACTCAGCTGATCAGTTTGCGCAAGGTAGAGGATAAAGCCACCAAAGAGCTGATGCTGGCTTACTATCAGCGCTTGCTAGACGATAACATGGGGCGCACCGAGGCTCTGCGGCAGACCCAACTGGACATGTTGAAAGATGAGACATATCAGCATCCTTATTATTGGGCGAGTTTCATTGTTTCGGGGAATTGGAGACCGATGAAGAATTGAGAATGAAGAATTTAGAATTTAGAATTTAGAATTTAGAATTTAGAATTTAGAATTTAGAATGGAGAATGAAGAATTAAGAATTTAGAATGAAGAATTAAGAATTAAGAGGATATCTGAAAAGTTTTTTTATACTGAATTTTGCCCCCCTAGGGCGTGTTTTCAAAGTTTTCCGCAAGATTATGATCCCCCCCAGCCCCCCAAGCGAGGGATTGCTCGCTTGGGGGGAGCCATACTCAAAGTCCCCCTTTTTTAAGGGGGACCAACGGGGGATCTCCGAGGCAAGAAAACACGCCCTAGCCCCCCAAGCGAGGGATTGCTCGCTTGGGGGGAACAAGAATCAATTTGCTGCTAAAAGTCCCCCGAGCGAGGGATTGCTCGCTCGGGGGATTTAGGGGGCTTAGATGTAGCAAATGAGACTTCTCAGACAACCTCTAAGAATTTAGGTTGTAGGGTGGGCAAAAAACCTTGGTTTAGAATGAGTATTAATGATTATAGCGTTAATTGCATGTATGAGGTACAATAATTAACCTCAAAGTCCCCCTTTTTAAGGGGGATTTAGGGGGATCCATTTGTACCTCATGAGTCCTATAAACGCTATAGATTAGTTTGCCCACCCTACTTTAATTAGGATTTTTTTCACTCCCGACTCCCGATTCCCGATTCCCGACTCCCGACTCCCGACTCCCGACTCCCTTTTTAACATGGAGAATACACAAGACTATCTACCAACCACTGCAATCATCGATTGGCAACATCCTAGCGTTCTGGAACTGGCGAAGACAAGTTACGGTCGATGTCCCCTATTAAGGGGAGCACCTCCGCTTCAGAACCGTACGTGCGACTTTCATCGCATACGGCTCCTAGATATCCTCTCCTTTCGGAGTGCTCCAGTGTATCTGTTGGTGGCAG
>NZ_JAAHIE010001012.1:0-1940 GCF_010671945.1 Moorena sp. SIO4E2 | reverse complement strand
GTAAATTCCGAAGACCTTGATTCCACTTTTCTAGTTTTAAATAGTCGGTCATTTCAATTTCCTCAATTAAGGAGTTAAGGGATTCATCAAGATTAGCTAGCTCTAGGATTTCTGCCATCCGATTTGCATCTAATTCAGACAAAAACGGAAGAGCTATTAGCTGGCGATATTCTTCTGATAACTTACTATTTTTTTGGTTAATTATACTCATTATTTTCAACTTAACTTTTTTCATTTGTAAATAAATATTTATTAGTAATTTATTATTTAATAAATAAAAATATTTTAAAAAATATATATTAATTATTTAATTAATAAAGGAAGATTGGGGCAATCAATGAAGGAATTACCCCAAGCGGTTTCCGCACCATAATTAGCTATAGTTAATCATAATATTTTGTTTACTGATTATGCTTCTTAAGCTCAAAAAATATTTTGCGCAAACGCTTTAGGGCACGATTACCTCGCTGTCTGGCAGACGCCTCAGTAATATCTTCTCCCTTAGAAGCTAGATGGTTTACTACTTGTTTCCAAGATAAGCCTTTTATGTGCCGTAACACGATTAGCTTGTTGTCCTTTGGCTCTAACTTTTGAAGAGCTAGCTCCAACAGCTTGAAGTTTTCCTCCTCAGAGTTTTCTGAGTCGAGACTATTGCTGTCTTCTAGTGCTATTTGATGTTCTTTAAAATTAGCATCCCATGACTTTTCTTTTTTTTGTTTATTTTTTTGTTTCCTGCTCATTTCACGGATGACATTGAATGAAGTCCTCCTGATCCAGGCTCTAGGTTTTTCAATCTCTTCGCCAGATTCTAGCAGTTTTATTCCCCGTAAATAGGTTTCAGTAATCACCTCGTATATTTGGTAATCCGGTAAATTAAATTGGCGTAGTTTGGACTTTATTCCGTTGATAAATGAAGTATTATCCCAAGTTTGCTTTACGCAGGCTATAATCAAAAAAACAAAAAGTTTTTGCCCAGAGCAAATTTGAGAATTTTTTACAATCAGCCTATAATAAATTGATAAAGATTTTTTTTTGGATAAAGGTTGAAACGCTTGGTCAAAATTTTCCTTCATTTATTATATATCCTCGAATAATTATGTCTGGTTTAGTGTTTTGATCATTTTTTGCAATAGGAGTGTAAATTCGCATAATCGATATCCGTATCAATGTTCCTCTATATATATGTGCAGAACTGTCAGAAAGTGTGACACCCTCTCGGGAAAATTTCCAAAAAAACAGGGTGCTTTAATTTTGAAGAGCAGCACCTCTAGAGCAATGAGCCAGTCAATGTCACAGAATCCTTGAACAGGCACATTAATATATAGCCTGGTGATCAGACTCTAAAGCTGCTAGTAGCGATTGAAAGAACATGCGTACTAATTTTGCGCAAAAATTCTTTGGGCAGGACTTACGCGGTTAAGTTGATATAGCCCCCCTAGCCCCCCAATTTTGGGGGGTAATGATGTCAAAGTCCCCCGAGCGAGGGATTGCTCGCTCGGGGGATTTAGGGGGCAAATGCGTAAGTCCTGTTGGGGTAGGAATTCTACTCTGAGTGAAAGCCTGCTGGATAGTTTGTAGCGTCTAGGCAGGCACTCAAGAGGAAATCGTGGCTATTTAACCAGTCGTCTCTAAGTGTTCAATCACTATGTTAAAGAATCAACAGAAAAAACCAAGTAAGTACAACTTCCCAGTTTGGCAAATTTCCTTACCGCTCTGTGGAGTCCTGATCTGCGCCATCGGAGCTATCACCACAGTCTATATGATCAACGGTCGCTATCTTTTTCACCTAAAGGCTACTCCCAAGGGACTGGAAATCATGACTGATGTAGACAAAAGGGAGATCAAAGAGACATTAAATTAGCACAATAAATCAATAGACCTCGCCGCAACAGTAGCGAGGTCTATTCAACAGGGGGAAACTAGTTTTGGGGGTCTGGCAA
>NZ_JAAHIE010001011.1:0-1946 GCF_010671945.1 Moorena sp. SIO4E2 | reverse complement strand
TCGTTGCAGCTCACGGCTACTTCGGTCGTTTGATCTTCCAATATGCGTCCTTCAACAACAGCCGTGCCTTGCACTTCTTCTTAGGTGCTTGGCCTGTAGTAGGCATCTGGTTTACCGCTTTGGGCATTAGCACCATGGCGTTCAACCTGAATGGCTTCAACTTCAACCAGAGCATCATCGACTCACAAGGTCATGTAATTAGCACTTGGGCTGATGTACTTAACCGCGCTAACCTAGGTTTCGAGGTAATGCACGAGCGTAACGCTCACAACTTCCCTCTAGACTTAGCTGCTGGTGAGGTTACTCCTGTTGCTTTAACTGCTCCAGTTATCAACGGCTAATCTAAACTGGGCTTAATTGGCTAAGTTTGAAAGAAGCGCTCTCCGTTTGGGGGGCGCTTTTTTGTTTTTATATAACGGGAATCGGGAATCGGGAATCGGGAATCGGGAATCGGGAACAGGGAGTTGCGTAGGGTGCGTTAGGGGCGGGCTTGCCCTAATTTTAAGCCTCTTCGCGCCTGGTTGAAATAGCCCGCCCCGTAACGCACCAGCAGGTCAAACCGCAAAAATGAGATCTACCGATTCATTCACCCTACAAGATAAAAAGTATGGGTAGGTAAAATATAAAGGTGGTGAAGACACCATCCCGATAAGATACTGGTGTAAGTCTGTGGGTGCATCTATAAACTTTATGGGAAAGAAAAACCACAAAAAGGCAATTCGTAGCTTGAATCAGCGCATTGCTGAACACCAAGAAAAGATTAAACTAGAGTATGAAAAGGACTTTCCCGATCAAGGTTTAATAAGGCATTGGGAAACTGAGATTCGTGCCTTTGAGAAGGGCATTCAGCAAGCACTAAAACGATTGGGGAAATAATTATGCAGATTCGCGATCGCTCCCTTCCTATTAATAGCAATACTCTGAAGACATTAATTACAGAATTAGGCTCAGAATGCCAAACGGTTACCGCTTTAATTCATCAGCTTCACTCACCTCACCTTAGTGCTAGACAACAAGCGGAAATTCTGGCAGAATTGCTGGCTGCTGCAATTCATTTGAATGTTCATTGTGGCGAGGAATTTCAGAGGCTAATTGCCCAGGAGATGGAAAAATTGCCGGATGATGATGAACAGGAGTAAATCGGAAACTGTTACCAGATTCGCTGTTCCCAGATCTGCGTTTTAGGGAGCAGAGAGCAGGGAGCAGCAAAGAGGCAAGATGAAAAAAATAATGTGTACCTCATAGCTATGATAAACGCTATAAGTATTTTATTCACTTTAAATCATCTGACTTCTGACTTCTGACTTCAAACTTCTGACTTCATCCCGGCGCACAATACACGAAAACCATCATCGTTGAGGCGGATGTCGCGCCTAAGGCTGTTGTCGCGAATCGCAGAACGGCAGAAATCAGGATAGAAGTTCCAGGAGCCGCCCCGCAGATGTGAATATGACTGATTTTTATCATTATTGGCTGAATATGACTGATTTTCAGTATTGACATTTTCTGCTTCATTACCATCAATCCAAGCACTGCCATCTGTGGGCGCACCTTTGTAGTTATCATGCCAGTCATCAGCGCACCATTCCCAAACGTTCCCGTGCATATCACTGAGTCCAAAAGAGTTGACGACTTTAAAATAGCCTACTGCTGTTGTTTCCTGACGGTATTCTCCTTTTTGCCCTCTACCATAAGCTCCTGACCATCCAAAGTCTTTATCATCCGTTCCGCGATAATTAGCCAAAGCTGTTGTAATGGTTTCTCCGAAGTGGAATGGGGGATAGGATTCTCCGTTTTCCAGGTTCAAAGGTTTTGTAACCCCTCGACAGGCATATTCCCATTGGGCTTCAGAAGGTAGTCTATAATCCCTTCCTGTTAGCTTAGAAAGGCGGTCACAGAACTCTACTGCATCATACCAATTGACTTGTTCAACAGGTCTTTGCCAT
>NZ_JAAHIE010001010.1:0-1947 GCF_010671945.1 Moorena sp. SIO4E2 | reverse complement strand
CCCGGTTCACCAGGGTTGAGAGGAGGTAGGACATGGATAACGTATATATGAGATGCATCCTTGACAAAGTCTATTGTTTTTTCTAAAGCCTCAAAGGAGGTTTCAGAAAAATCAATTGGGACAAGTACACGGTCGGTGGCAAATAAGCTCATAGATTCAGCCCTATGGCTTGTTTTAAAATACTATAAATACTGATGCTCTAGGAAGATTGAGTTACCGGAACTATTTTTCCAGAATTCAAGCGTTCCATATAGTCTTTGAGTTCAGTGGCTACTTTGCCACAGAGAAAATAGATACCGAAAAGATTAGGTAAACCCATAGAAAAAAGCATACTATCACTGAAATTAATGACTGGTTCTGGGTTAGCCACAGCTCCAATAAAGATGGTGATCAAAAATAATACTTTGTAGACAATTAACGTTCTCGAACCAAACAAATAATCCCAACAGATTTCACCGTAGTAACTCCATGAAATCATGGTAGAGAAAGCAAAAAAGAACACAGAGATGGCAAGGAGGATGGGAAACCAACTAATTACACTCCCAAAAGCAGCGGCGGTCATTTCGGCACCACCGAAGTTAGCAAACTCAGGATTTTTGTATACTCCAGTGATGACTAATACTAAGGAAGTCATATTGCAGATGACCACAGTAACAATAAAGGGTTCGAGTAGGGCTACAATCCCTTCCCGCACTGGTTCCTCAGTCCTGGCAGCGGCGTGGGCAATGGCAGATGAACCAATACCTGCCTCATTAGTAAAGGTTGAACGCCTTAATCCCTGTACTAACGCCCCAATCAAACCTCCCTCAACGGCTTGGGGAGAAAAGGCTTCTGTCACAATAGTTTCGATGGCAGATGGGATGGTGGAGAAATTGAGCATCAGAATCCAGAGGGATGCCAAAATGTAGATCCCACACATGACGGGTACGATGGTACCAGCCACTAAGCCAATACGTTGAATGCCACCAATAATCACCAATGTCACTAGACCAACCAGAATTAAGCCATAAACCCAGCCTCGATTGATCAGCCAGGGGACTACGCTGGCCATTACTTCAAAGGATTGGTTAGCTTGAAACATGCTCGAACCACCAAATGACCCAACAATGGCAAAGATGCAGAATAGCAGGCTCACAATTTTGCCCAGTTTTTGATATCCCATTTCGGCTAAACCAGCCGAGAGGTAATACATTGGACCACCAGCTATAGTTCCGTCTGGTCTGACCACTCGATATTTTTGAGCCAGGGTACATTCTACAAATTTACTACTCATGGCGAATAAGCCAGCAAGGGTCATCCAGAAAGCAGCTCCTGGTCCTCCGATACTGATGGCAAAGGCAACACCGCCAATGCTACCGAGTCCAACACCAGCGGATAGGGCAGTTGATAGAGCTTGAAAGGAAGAGATTTCACCGTTTTGGTTGGGTTGCTCGTATTTGCCTAAGGCTATGTCAATAGCGTGTCGAAATCCCCAGATGTTGATGAAGTTCATCCGGAAGGTGAAGAATACAGTACCACACACTAGCCACAAGACAATCAGTGGCATACCACCGATGCTAAAGAAGAGTACATTGGATATGCCATTTAAGATTTGGTTAACAATAGCCGTGAGGTTAGTTAGAACCGAGTTGTTTGCTGCTAGAGCTAGAGTGGGTAAATTGAAAAAAATATGATCTAGTGTCAACGTCTTTTAGCAATACTTCTTTACAAATTTATCAGGACTTATGAAAAACTGGGCATCAAATCTACCAGTAAGATCACCCTACTGGTAGATTTGCTGTCAGGATTCACGGTTATGGTCTTGACAAAGAGTAACTAATCAAAGATAATCATAGATTACGTGTCGATTCCTGCTCGGATCAGGTGAAGGCATACCAAAAGCTGGCACAACCAAGAAATCCTATCCATCGGAACAAACACTAACCAGCTACCTGTACGGCAACTATA
>NZ_JAAHIE010000101.1:0-18501 GCF_010671945.1 Moorena sp. SIO4E2 | reverse complement strand
TTTAGTCCTGGAGCAATCTACTGATTCAAAGGAGTCAAAAATCCGATTTAATTTATCTGCTGGAATACCAATTCCTGTATCTGAGACAGTAATGACTAACATTGGTAACTCGTCATTGCTAACGGGTAACTGCTCAGCTGATACTTCAACCTTACCAGATTCAGTAAACTTAATAGCATTCTCGATTAAGTTATAAATAATTTGTTGCAGCCGATTTTCGTCAGCATCGACCAAGGGCATATCGGCAGCAATTGAGTTAATTAACTGCAAAGGTTTTTTGCCAATTAGAGACTGGGAATGCCCAAGGATGAGATTGGCTATTTCTCGCAGGCTGACTGGCTTAATTTGAAGTTCAAGATGTTTGTGTTTTAGCTTGGAAAAATCCAGGAGATCGTTGACTAAATTCCCTAGTCTTTTTCCACTAGATGCAATGATGGCAAGATTAGCGTTTGCTTTGGAGGGCAATTGTCCTGCAACACCATCCATCAGGGATTCAGCAATGCTGATCATGCCATTGAGGGGAGTGCGGAGTTCGTGGGAGGTATTGGCTAAAAATTCGTTTTTCAGTTGATCGAGGTGCTGCAATTCAGTATTCTTGGCTTCTAGGGTGGCAAACGACTCTTGCAATTGTCTTGCCATGTTATTAAATGCCTTAACCAAAACCCCAAGTTCATCGGAGCGCTCCTGATTGACAATTTGGTCAAATTGTCCCTTCTCTAGAGCAATGGCTGCATCCTTCAGTTGGAGGATAGGCCGGACAACCCAACGGGATGTAACGATTCCGACTTCTGTTGCCAGTAACAATGCTACTAGGCATAAGGCAATAGTAGTGCGGGTATGGGCGTGGATTTGTTCGATGAAATCCCCTTCTGGCACGACTACCACAATCAACCAATCCAAGTCAAACTGATCTTGAAAAGGCTGTATTTGTACAAATTTTCGTTTACCGTCAACAGCAAATTACCATTGCTGTAAAAGTTGAATTGGTTGTTTTTGATTCAGCTTGGTTGATAAAAATTGAGCAGTAGATTTAGTGAAAGCATTACTACTATCCGTTGCTTTAACTCGTTCGGCTCCGTAGTCTGTGTGAGTAGTGCGAAAAGGCTTTTCACCGGTAGAGGTTGCCACGAGCATTCCCGAACGTTCAATGATAAAAACTTGTCCAGTTTTGCCAACCTTTAGACTGTCTAAAAAATTGCCGATTTGTGATAAATTTATATTAGTTAGAAGTACCCCCTGCAATTGATCCTGTTTGTCGTAAAATGGCATTGATGCACCGAGATAGGCAGTTATGCCAGCAGTATTGGGGTAAATTTCACTCCAAGTTGAGCGACCAGCTTTGACAGCAGTTTTATACCATGGTCGAGTGCGCGGATCAAATTTAATACTGTCTAAGATTTCCTGACGCTTCTTGATGCAGTCACTAATGGGTATTTCCCCCAATACTGCGCTACATCGCTCCCCAGATTCGTTAGTAGAATAGGAGTAAAAAATATGATTGCTAGCCTTGGTAGAAACTCTTAGTATCAGTGTACCATCATCTAATCGTTCTGCTCCTAGGTTGTCTTTATTCTCTAAGCCTAATCCAGTAAATGTCAGGGTATTAAAGATCTGAAGCTGCCGCAAAAAGTAACGCTCTAATTGAGGAATATCTTGCCAATTCAATTGACCTAGATTGATGGCAGTGGCATTAATCTGATTCACTACATGAGGAATGGTTAGGTAAGATTCCAAATTCTGCTCAACCCGAGCATTGACTTCTTCAAGCAGTTGAGTAGCAACATCATTAACCGCTCTCTTGCTGTTTCTATAGGACAGATATCCCACAAGTCCCACAGCTGCGAAGATTTGCAGGACAAATGGTATGACCAAGATCAGGCGAAGGGGAACTTTCCCAGAAACCTTGGAAACCCCTTGGGCTAAAGATTTGAATATCATTTGCTTGTGCCATCCTGCTTGACTGACAAATCCTTAGGAGTTACATTCACAGAATTCCCAGAAATCTAAAAAAAGTAGCGTCAGCACCCTTGACTAAAGTAAAGGGGCTTAAAGTCCTTTATTTACTGATGCCTGAATCCTTAGAAAGGACTTCATAAATCGTAAGCATTCAGCCGTCAGCCGTCAGCCGTCAGCCGTTGGCCTATGGCTGAATGCTGAATGCTGAATGCTGAATGCTGAATGCTGAATGCTGAATGCTGAATGCTGAATGCTGAATGCTGAATGCTGAATGCTGAATGCTTACCATAAATCAAAGGACTTCATAAATCTTTATCTGGAGTATTGCTTTTTTGGTGATCAAATTCTCTCAAGGAAGTATAATAAAGTTATTTTTCCATCAACACTAACGTGATTTTTGGTTTGGGAGCATCAAAATGCTTACTTTAAAAGTGTTCTCAGTGGGTACAGTTGCCGTCCTATTAAGCAGTTGCTTAATACCTGAAAAAGCCTTGGCTAGTCGTCTTGATTTCACAGCTGAAGCGATTGGCAGTTCAAGTCCTTCAACAATACTAAATGCCAGTATTGGTCAAACCCTACAAAACGGTGATTTTACCATAGAAAGGACTGGGGATAGCACTACCCTTGGTAATGGGATTGATGAAGATACGAGTTGGAGCTTTGATTTTTCTGACTTGGCAACATCAATCAATGACTTATCCCAAGCGAAACTAATTTTAGACCTGACACCAAACAACGCCCTGATTACTACCGATTTATTTGGTATCAGAGGATTGGATACTATTACTATTGATCTGATCCGCAATCTCCCAGTAGGAACTAAGCAATCGCTGTCTTTAAATTTACTGGAGTTTTACGAATCAGGAGAAATCGTGAACGTCTTTAATGGCAATAGTGGCAAAATTCCGGTATTTTATGGAGATGATGCCATTGTATCTCGTGCTGAGCTGTCATTGTCTACAGGTGAAAGAATTCCCGAACCTGCTTCTACCCTAGGGATTTTAGCTTTGGGAGCGTTAGGAATTAGTTCCGTATTGAAGCACGAACTCAAGCAACAGAAACAAGCAAAGCAGTAACATCAATCAAGATTGATCATTAGTCAACCGGCAAAAATATAACTAAAAATATAACTAGTATGTTGTTGACGGTTGATGATTGAACAGTTAACAGTGAAAAGTTAACTTTCAATCGTCAACCATGGCCTTTCGGCCACGCGTGCGCGTTCAACAAAAATTTCATCAACGTAGCAAAGCATTCCAAGTAGCAGGACCAACAATGCCATCAGGTTCTAGTTTGAACTTGCGCTGAGCCGCTTGTACTGCAGCTTTCGTAACCTCTCCAAAGACCCCATCCACTGTGGCTTTTAAAAAACCAAGAGATTTCAGTCGCCTCTGCAATTGCTGGACGGCTGGACCACGCATACCTTGTCGGAGAATAGGTAAGGTTATAGCCCTAGGCTTACTTCTCTCGACAGTGACTGAATTGCCTGTTGTGGTAGTGCGATTACCAAAGCCAGTGCTGGTTGCTGGGGAGGAAGGGTTGGGGCGAGTTGTGGTGGTTTGGGTAATAGCTTCTGTGATGGAAGGTCTCGGAAACGATGAAGCTGAGATGCCATCAGAGGTGGTCGGTGGTGTTCTACTTGCTGAGGGTAAGGGATTTGAAGTAGAGGTTGAGGATGTTGGATTGGGTGGGATGCTTGGAAACAGAAGATTCCATTCAGCAGCTCCCATGATGCCATGGGGAGTTAAACCCGCTTGTTGCTGGAGCTTGGAGACAGCGATCGCAGTATTATCTCCATAAAACCCATTTACCTCTCCTGTGTAATACCCTAATAATTTAAGAACTGCTTGTAATTCAGATACTCTTTCCCCCTCACTACCAATGTCGAGAGTTGGTCGGTTGATTTTGACTGAGGTAATTGCTTGAGCCAGTTTTGGGACAACGCCATTGGCTTCAAGGGCAACTGCTGGCAAATTCCCTAAGCTAAGGGCTACTGATCCAAAGATAGTTATACCGATAATGCTGTTAGTGGTGTCTATAGAATCCATATTTTTAAAGCAAATTCAATCTTATCACGACTTAATTTAACTTTATCGATTAAAGGGGATTTATTGACAACAATACATTGAGGTCTCCCCAGTTTTTTAACCAGAGAAGACCTCAAGTTTTTGCTTTGCTCAGTTAACCCAGAAAGTTGATTGCAACAGCCGGTCCGACTAGAGAAATATAAGGTTCAATGAAATAGCGATTAGCTGCTGCTTGGGCCATCTCTGGAGTAACCCTTGTCACATCCTGTTGAAATAGGGTATCAAACCCAACTCCTAGCCCGATCGTCTCATACCAGCCATAGACTTGAGCTAGCTGACCATTGGTTTGTTTACCTAGTGCATACTGACCAAGAAGCTTATTTTTGGCAACTTGCAATTCATCCTGACTCAGTTGTTGAGAACAAAGACGTTCCACTTCGGTAACCAGACCAACCAAGGCAGTTTCTGTATTTTCCGGTGCTGTCCCCATGTAGGCTATAAACGTAGAAGCCGACTGGCGTGTCGGAAACAATGCTGAGACATCATAGGCTAAACCCCGCTTTTCTCTGAGTTCTACAAACAAGCGGCTAGAAAGACCATTTCCCAGGTAGGTATTCAAGAGTTTGAGGGTAGCAAAGTCAGCCTCTTGTACGGCTGAGGTAAGATAACCCAGCATCACAATCGACTGCTGCGTGTCTTGGGCAGTAGTCACTTGGCAGGGTTGGGCAATGGGGGACGGTAAGGAGGGTTTGCTCAGGGGTGTATCGGGAACTTGCCAATCCCCAAACACTTGCTTTACCTGCTCAATCGCATCTTCTGAGTTAATACGACCTGCAATACTAATTATTAGGTTATCGGGGCGGAAATAAGTCTGATGATAGTGTTCTAAGTCAGCTCGACCGAGTGTAGATACGGTCGCTTCTTCTCCCAACACTGAAAAGCCGTAGGGATGGTCTTGATACATTGCCTGTCGCAATTGCTTATAGGCAATGTTAAAGGGTTGCTCCTGTTGCGCACGAATAGTTTGAATGGTTAGGTACTGCTCTAGGTCTACCTCAGCATCTGGGAAACTAGGCGATCGCAAAATCTGCCCTGCTAGCTGTAACATTTCAAACCAGTCAGCTGCAATGGTTTTCAGGGAGAGTAGAAAATAATCGTTAGCTGCATCAGCACCAAGTTGAGCGCCCATAGACTCCACCCGTTCGGCAATGTCTATGGAGGATAATTCTTGGGTTCCCTTGGTGATAACTGCTGAGACGAGGTGAGATAGCCCAGCTTGGTTTGGTGGATCGAACTGACTACCTGCCCGAATAAATAGACGGCTGGCAATGATATCAGCAGCAGCATTTTCAACTACTATCACCACGATGCCATTATCTAGCACTGTGCGATGGATATTCTGTTGTTGCTTTAGTGTGATATTAGGCATGATGGTCTTAGGTCTTAGGCTTGATAGTCTTAGGTCTTAGGAAAATTGTAAATTCCAAATTTTAAATGCACGAATTCCCACTTTTACTACATGCCTTTGTGAGGAGTTACTACCTTTAATGAGTTACGATCTAAGCTATCCTTTTGAGGATTGTGATAGCTTAGGTAATAGGTATAAATATACCGAATCCCCTAAGTTAATTACATCTAAATATCTCAGCTTTTGAATCTAAAAATGAGTTACGATCTAAGCTATACTGTTGAGGATTGTGATAGCATAGCGATGGGGATAAAGATACCGCTGGGCTAATTGCATTACGTCATTAGCTGTTAGCTTTTGAATCTCAAGCGGATAACTATAGGCTGCTTCTGCTGTAGCAATAGTGCTGTAGTAACCATACAAACCAGCAAGTTGACCAGCAGATTCTGTGGAAAAAATATAGTCGTTATAGAGCTGACGTTGACAGCGTTTGATTTCTGTGCTTGACACTGGTGTCTGTTGCAATTGCCACAGGTGTTCCCTAATTATTGCTTCTACCTGTTCCAGGTATTCGGGTTCTAGGTAGGCGGTAATAGTAAACAAACTCGAATCACGCTGTAGAGAGAAACTACTACCAATGTCTTGCACTAATTGTTTCTCTTCCCTTAATTCTCTTACCAAGCGAGAAGAGCGTCCATCAGCCAGGAGCACAGACAGTAAATCCAAACCACAGGCATCCCCAAGCTGATCTATCCCTGGTCCGTGCCAAGCCATCAATAGACGTGCGTGTTCCAGGCGAGGCAAATTTAGTTCCTGACGTCTAATTCCGATAAATGGTGGTTCAGCTATCACCTCTGGTTTAGGACAATCAGTGGGGGAAGCAAAATCTTGAAATGACTGGTCAACTATAGTTAATGCTGATTCTTGGTCAATATCACCTACAATCACCACAGTCATATTTTCCGGCTGGTAATGGCATTGGTGGAAACAGCGCATTTGTTGGGGAGAGTGAGCCATCAAATCCGCTTCCGTACCCAGAATCGGTCTGCCATAGGGGTGACGTTGGTAAACGCTCTCAGAAAGAGCCTGAAATCCCACCCAATCAGGATTATCGTAGCTGCCACGAATTTCTTCTAACACCACACACCGTTCCCGGACAAATTCTTCTTCAGGAATAGCAGGATGCAAGAGTAATTCTGCCAAGGGAGGCAGGGTCTGTTTTAAGTACTCAGAAGCACTGGTTACGAAAAAATGAGCAAAGTCATGGCTAGTAGCGGCATTCGTTACACCACCGTGGCTTTCAATCACATAGTCAAACACACCAGGAGCAATGGTCTCGGTGCCCTTAAAAATCATGTGTTCCAAGAAGTGAGCCATGCCAGACCATTCTTGTGGTTCTGCGATCGCACCAGCACCAACCCACACATCGGCCACTACTACTGGTGTAGCGCTTAGGTATTGATGAATGACATTCAAGCCATTGGTCAGTTTGAAAACACTAGCAGGAAACTTTATTTGAGGCAGGGGCTCAGATAACAATGCTTCTAATCTCAATGTGTAACTTCTTACATGATATTACTTAAGGTTAATTTAGGTTAACCCAGTGTTAAAGATCATGTTTGCTACTTCACAGTTCTCCTAACTAAGTGCCAGGACTGTGTACCTGAATCAGAGCCCCATCAGCAGTATAGATTTCCATACGGATTTCAGAATTATAGCTAATCCCTTTGAGGGCATCTTCTAACGTCAATACGTGATTCACGATGCCAGCTTGAGCCTCTACATCACCTCTGACTTGAGCCGTAATCGCTGTTTGTCTGACCTGATACATATAAGTCGGTGTTAATTCTACTTTAATCAGACTTTCATCAATGGTGTAATTACAAACTCGAGTTTCCCCAGTACAGATTTGTTCAAGATCACCACCAATTTGTTTTAACTTTACCTGCAACTGCAACTTGCTTTGAACTGCCTTAAGGGCGTTTTGATAAGGCTCAATTAAAGACTGTGCATTTTTGTGGTAGTATGTGGAGTTTGGAACTTGCTTCACGTAAGTTAAAGCGTTGCGCCAATGAATCGCAGCCACCGACCATTGTTGCTTTCCCTGAGCCTTTTGAGCTAACTGAGCCAGACGTAGTCCCTGATTGTAGGCGTTGGTAGCAATTTTTTCCTGGGTTTTGCGATCGCGCGCCCTGGCCAGATTAGTTTTATAGAATTCCTCCAGTCGTTGCTTGTCCTCTTCAACGGTTGTTCCTTGAGGAATTTTGTTCAGACGGTCTAATGCGGTTTTCCAAGTACTATAGACTAGTTGCCATTCCTCTAAAGTCTGGGCTACACCCTGACGAGCTTGGGCAATCTGAGCCGCTTTCTTAGCTGCTTTCATAATCTGACTCGCCTGTCTTTCTTTGACTAATCGCCGATTAACTTCGTCTAAATTGACCTTATATAGCTTAATTTTCTGTTGCGCTATAGCATTAAGGCTACTCTCCTTAGGCATTTGTTCAAGGCGGGCAATTGCCTCTCGCCACAGTTTTTGAATTGCAATCCACTTTGATGCCTTATGGGGAGGATTTTTCCCTTTATGACCTGCCCTAGCCGCCATTTGCATGGCTGTCACTAACTGATCTAGGTCTTTACCTCTGATTTGATAGGCTTGGAGCAATCCTTGTGCTGTGTCATGCTTCATTGACCAAAACGGAATTGCTTTGAGTCCTTCAATCGCTGTCTTTAATTGCTTCTGAGCTTCGAGAATGTCCTTTCCCGATTTAGGTTTTTTGAGGGTGTCTGCTGACTTTTTACTCAATAGCTGAGCTTCATTGAGTACAGTACAAGACCCAAATACGCAGGGACGGGTAAAAACATAAAAGCCGCCGGTTAAAAATACTAGACCCAATCCCATGCCCACCACCACCAACAAAAGAAACGTACTTTTAGAATTTCCTTCATCGGGTTGTAGTGTTTCAGGGAATGGCTCATCGGTTTGAGCCTCGGGATCAGAAAGTGGTTCGTCCCAAGGGTGGGCTGCAACGTCAGAATCCATTGATTGATCGTTGCTGTGGTTAGACTCAGGGGTGAACTGGTTAGAATCCATTGCCTGTAGCAGGAGGAAAGCCAGGGATACCAAAAAAGGTACTTAATCTTAACCCAAAATATACTCCTATGCTTCCAGTGGTTAGGCAGGAATTGGTGAGATATTAAGGCAACAGTGAGGAATTATAGGGGTTAGGGGGGAATTTTGAAGAATCAAAGAAGCAAGGAGTGACATCCTCGACCACCATAATCTTTGATTCGGTCTAGACTTCCCACCTTACGATTAGACATTCCTAGATCGGGACTTATCTAGAACGATGAACAAACACCTGCCCTAATCTGGAGTTATGAACTAGTAACTTCTATAATAGACATCTCCAGAAACTCGGTTTTGACCCAGGCAGTGCAAGGGTTTGAGGTTAATTTTTGGAGATGTCTAATAGATGAATAACTAAGTGATGGCGTTTAAAGCGATCGACACCTGCTTCCCTTCTACCTATCCTACCTAGGGGCTACTGGGGGAATAATTTTGCTGTTTTTAATGACCAATTTAAGGATCCGTCAGCTGGTAGACGCTTTCACCGAAGTGTTTCTACAGCATTGACCAAGTGGCAAAAGATTTGAAACGTCGTGGTTAGGATTGTTCGCGAATCATGCATCTGTTATAATACCAGGCTAAAGAATTATTCCGTGAGATTGGCATTCCGGTTTTGCCTGCTCAACGCATTGACCATCCTACCGACATCAAGGGATTAGAGATTCCCTATCCGGTGGTGCTCAAATCTCAAGTCTCTACTTATGGAGACAACCCAGCTCGTCGGATCCGGTGTGTAGAGCAATTGATTCGTCACCCCATCACCCGTTGGTCGGATTTACATCATACTTTGCATACTACAAACTGACATGGGGAATGTGGGTTATAACCTGTAACCTACAACCTGTAACTAACAACCTACAACCTGTAACCTACAACCTGTAACCTTGTTGAGCCTAGTTTTTTGCAAAGTATCGTTAAGCGGGCTGGAATTTGGTTGAGATTGTTTACTAGAAAACAATCCTTTGGGAATAAATCGATAAAATAGAGGATGTAGGGTTTATGATAAGACCCAACTAATCGTCGTTTTCAACTGACCTAGTTTAAATTTCAATTAATTTATGGAAATTAGTGGCTCATCTGCCAACTCTTCTGACCCTCACCCATATAGATGGGCAGAAGTCTTGGGTACGGTAATTGCGCTGTTGACCTTAACATTACCTTTGTTGATCATCGCTTACTACTCTTCTTCAAATAACTACGTTAATGTTTTGCCACAAACCCCCTACTCGCCTACGACGAGAATAGAAAATTGACATACAAGTTTTTTAGATAACCAAAGCACAATATGTGGGTGCGCTGATTTAAAAACCTTCAATAGCTGAGGTGTAATATAAAATGCCAGCGTCATGTCTCCTAGGCAATGGCGTAAGGGGGATTCTGTGAAATCTCAGCTTTATAGAAAGTTTAAGTTGAATGGTATATCACTTGCCTTGGCTCCTTGATGATAGTTAAAAGGAACAAGGAAAAGGAGAAAGGGGAAAGAGAGGAGATTGGTGTCGTCTCTTTCACCGAGGCTACCTCTTATCAAGCAAAGGGAAGGGAGACAAGGGAAAACCATCAACAATGAACAACAATGAACAATTACCAGTCTCCTTCGCTATATGCCAGCTTAAGTCGGTAGCCTTCACCCATAACCTTTCACTTTTCACTTTAACTAAATCTCTAGGTCAAAAAAACCTTTAATTTAAAGAGACTGAAAAAAATCTAACTAGAAAATAAAAGAGTTTGTAAAGTTGCGGAATTTACCGGTTTAGGGATTGAAAATTATGTCAATGTGCGTAAAGATTAGTTTCGCCTAACTCCATCTTTGGGCGTATTCCCAAAATGATTTTCATCCCAAAAGGATTCTGGCAACACTTAACCAATTTAGGTTTACTGACTTTGGTTTACCTTGGGCTGGCAAACTTAGTCCATGGATTGATTGGAGGAAATACATTAGTACCACCAGTTTGGTCTCCCGCAGGAGTTACCCAAGCAACCGTATTACTACTAAGGGAGCATCTTTGGTGGTTAACCGAACAACAAGGAGTTTTGCCATCGGTTTCTTGGGGACAATTTTTCTGGACTGTGTCGGCTCAGAGGTTCTGGCCAGTTTCTGTAATCACTGCTCTCGGCTATATCTTGTCAGTATTGCTCTCGATCGGATTGGCACTGTTGTGGCAGCTTCGTCCTTCCCTAGAACGGCGACGAGATGTATTGGGTTTCCTAGGGGTGTCGATGGTTGCCACACTCATCGCTCCGACTGTCAGTCTAACTCACTTACACCTGAGTGGTGAATTTGATGGTAGGAATTTCGGGGGGATGTGGTGGAAATGGTGGTTAGGGGACTTAATGGTGGTTTTAGTCGTAGTACCAGTGTTTTTAGTTTGGTGCTACCTAGTGAAGGAGTTGAAGGTTGGCAGGTTGTTCGCGTTCGCGCAGCGTCGGCTTTGCCGAAAGCGTGGCCAATTGGCCAAGGTTGAGAAGGTTGAACAGTCAACCCAAACTAACCTCCAACTGTCTAACCAACAACCGTTAACCCCTCAAGCAAGCATAAAGATCAAGCAAATTATTTTGGCAGCTATCTGGCTGATTTCACTGTTGACAGTGAGTTGGGCAGTGTTTGGGTCGGACATTGCGCCAGAAATGGCAACCTATCCCCTCGCCTGCTTGACATTTCCCTGGCTGATTTGGGCTACCCTCCAATTTGGTCAACGCCTCACCACCCTAGGCTGCTTGATGGTATCGAGTATTGCCATTGTAGGAACCAGTCTGGGTACCGGACCGTTTCTTGCCAGCACCGGGGACTTGAGTGAAGCAGTTCCCCTGCTACAGGTTTTCATGATACTGATGGCGACAATCGCTTTATTCTTGGCAGCGATTACATCAGAACGAAACTCGGCGGCAGAGTTGTTACTCTTAAGCGTTGCCAAATACCGCAGCATATTCGAGAATGCTGTCGAGGGCATTTGTCAGACCACACCTGACGGAAGCTATATCAGTGCTAACCCGGCACTAGCGAGAATATATGGCTATCAATCACCGGAAGAACTAGTAGCAAGTGTCACCGATATTGCCCACCAACTTTACGTTGACCCTCAACGCCGGGCAGATTTGCTTCTACAGCTACAGGAAGATGGTGTTGTTTCAGGGTTTGAAGCACAGATTTATCAAAAAGATGGTAGTATAATCTGGATTTCCAAAAACGTGCGGGCTATCCGCGATAGTAGTAACTTTCTACTCTACTACGAAGCTACAGTTGAGGAGATCACAGAGCGCAAGCACGCTCAAGACGCACTCCTTTACCAAAATGAACGGCTGGAATATCAATTTCAAGAGCGAACAGCTACCCTGAGGCAGCTCAATCGACAATTAATCGCGGAGGTTCTTGAACACAAGCGCATTGAGGATGCGCTTAGGGAGAGTGAGGAACGGTTTGCTCTGGCTATTCAAGCCAACACCAACGGACTCTTTGAAATCAACCTGAAGACCTATGATCATTACTACTCACCCCAATTTCTCAGCCTGATTGGCTACCCATTGGATCAAGATGGACCGACCATTAATGAATTACTGGCACTGATTCATCTTGAGGATCAAGATCAGGTGAAAGCCATCCTAGATAACCTATGTACTGGACGAAGTTCTCAGCGATGCAGCGCGGTCTTGGGGGTTTCCCCCATGAGCGACTGCATCAAGAAGTGGAAACAAAAGTTTCGTCTGCTGCGCACAGATGGCTCAATTTCCTGGATTCTCTCCACTGGTCTGGTGATCACAGATGATAACGGTGAAGTGGTTCGTCTAGTTGGCACCTTTACTGACATTACTGATAGCCAGAGAGTTAAAGCCTTGTTAGCTGGACAAAATCGTATCCTGGAAATGATTACCCAGTGGGAGAAGCTGCCAGATGTACTAGACCGACTAGCTCGGTTGATTGAGGAGCAATTGCCCAAGATTAGGTGTGCTTTCTTGCTGGTGGACAAAAATGGGGTTAATCTGCGTCATACTGCCGCTCCCAGCCTTCCAGAATCCTACATTCAGGCGATTGATGGTATGGTTATTGCTCCATATATGGGTTGCTGTGGCACTGCCGCCTATTGGCGAGAATCGGTCATGGTTAAGGATATTGCCACTCATCCCCTGTGTGGAAGTATCAGGGATTTGGCACTCTCCCACAATCTCAGAGCGTGTTGGTCTATCCCCATTTTGTCCACTCAAGGGACGGTGCTAGGCACCTTCTCAACCTATTACACTGAACCTCATACCCCAAACCCCGAAGAGCAAGAACTGGCGGATAAAGCCACCCAACTAGCTAGAATTGCCATTGAGCGCTCTGTGGCACAGGAGGATGTGCTCCGTACAAATGCCATGCTCAAAGCGCAACAAGAAGCTGCCATTGATGGAATTTTAGTGGTTGATGAAAATTTTCGGGTGGTTTCCTACAACCACCGTTTCTCTGACTTGTGGCAGACTCCAGAACAATTGTTTGAAACCAATGATATTCAAGAATTGCTCAAGCAGGTGAGTTCTCAACTGAAGCATCCCGAAGAATTTCTAGCTCAGGTGGACTATCTCCAAGCTCATCCCAAAACAACGAACTACGATGAACTTTTAATCAAGGATGGGCGTATTTTTGACTTTTATTCAGCACCAGTGCTCACGAGTGGTGGGGATTACTATGGTAGAATATTCTGCAACCGAGATATCACTGAACGCAAGCTATCAGAGGCAAAACTACGGCAGGCGGAACAGAAGTATCGCAAGTTAGTTGAGTCAGCTGGTGATGCCATTCTGATGGCAGATGCGGAAACCGGAATCATCCTGGAAGCCAATCAGATGGCGGAACAGATGCTGGGCCGTCGGAGAGCTGAAATTATTGGCTTGCATCAGAGTCAGATTATTCCACGAGAACGATTCAAAGCCTACTCCCAAAGTTTCCAGCAACATGTGGAGGCAGGGGGTGTATTTCAAGAAGAACTGGAATTACTGCATCAAGTTGGTACAACGGTGCCTGTAGAAGTTAGTGCCACTACTTTAGAGCTGCAAGGCAAGACAGTTGTGCAGGGAATTTTTCGAGACATTAGCGATCGCAAACAGGCAGAACAGGCGTTGAAGCAGGCTAAAGTTGACGCGGAAGTAGCCAATCGGGCTAAGAGTGAATTTGTAGCCAACATGAGCCATGAATTACGTACCCCCCTTAACGGCATTTTAGGTTATGCCCAAATCCTCCAAGAGGAACCTAATCTGAGCGCTACGCAAAAAGAGCAGCTCAGTATTATTCAGCAAAGTGGTCAGCATCTGTTAACCCTACTCAATGACATCCTGGATCTATCAAAAATCGAAGCCATAAAAATGGAACTGGATGTCAGAGATTTTCAGTTTCCCAAGTTTCTGGAAGGTATTGTGGAAATTGTGGTGATCAGTGCTAAACAAAAAAACCTTTCATTCCGTTACGAATTCCTTTCGCCCCTGCCTGAATTTGTCAAGGGTGATGAAATAAGACTGCGACAAGTTCTGATGAACCTTTTGGGAAATGCTGTCAAATTTACAGATACTGGCGGGGTAACCTTTAAAGTTGGTTATTTGGGGTGTTCAGAGTTGAACGTTGATCGGTCTTTAACCGAAAAGCAAGGTACTCAAAAAATGCGCTTTGTCATAGCAGACACTGGCATTGGTATCCCACCAAAACAACTAGCAGAAATATTTTTGCCATTCCATCAAGTGGGTAACACTGACCGTCAGGTTAATGGTACAGGCTTAGGACTATCGATTAGTAAACGTTTAGCGGAATTAATGGGTAGTGAATTAAAGGTGAAAAGCACTGTCGGTCAAGGTAGTATTTTTTGGCTAGATTTAGATTTACCAGACGTTTCCCAGGAACAACAAGGAGGACAAGGAATTGTAGAATCCACTAAGGAAGAGAAAGCTGAAGACGTTATGCCTGTAGCTCCATCGCCAGAGAAAATCTCCGTTCTGTATGAACTCGCCATCATCGGTGATATTAGAGGGATCCAAGAGGAAGCTAATTTGATTGAACAGTTGGATGATAAATTCATCCCCTTTGCTCAAAACTTGCGTCAATTATCAAAAGGCTTTCAAGAAAGACAAATACTGGAATTTGTTAGGAATTACATGGATAAAAAAGACCGCGAAGCTCATGGTCAATCAAAGGATTAAAAAAAATATAAAGTTATTAAAAAATAAATTATATATCTTTAAAATAACTAGCCATTTAAATGATGATTTAAGCCATGAATAAGTTATTATAGTTTTAAAGGTTATAGTTTTAAGGTTTATAGTTTTAAGGGCTTATTTATTTTTTGTGAGATGATATCAGATTATTTGGGCTCTTATTAATTAGCCATTGCTTAGCGAAAAAAAACCAATAATAAGTTCATGTAATTATGAATATTTACTCAGTAACTCAAGCTAATAATCATTCCTATTCCAGCCAAATAACCCTAACCGAGAGCTATAATAAAATTGGCTATAAAGGTGTAATTGTGATTGTTGATGATAGTCCGACTAATTTAGGGGTGATGTTTGAGTTGTTGAGCAATTCTGGCTTCAAAGTCTTAGTCGCTCAAGATGGCTATAGTGCCCTCCAGAAAGTCAACTATACTCAACCGGATCTAATCTTACTGGATATTATGATGCCCGGAATTGATGGGTTTGAAACTTGCCGTCGCTTGAAAGCTCAAGAGTCAACTAGAGACATCCCAGTTATTTTTCTGACGGCTCGTACTGATACTCTCGACAAAGTTAAAGGTTTCAAACTCGGTGCAGTAGATTATCTCACCAAACCAGTGCAGCAGGAAGAAGTAAGAGCGAGAGTCAACACTCACTTGAAACTCGGGCGTTTACAAAAGCAACTACAAGAACAAAATTTTCAGCTGCAACAGGAAATCAAGCAGAAACAAGAAGCTGAGCATAAATATCGCAGTATCTTTGAAAATGCCAATGAAGGCATTTGTCAAGTTACACCAGAAGGACAATTTATCACCGCTAATCCAGCACTCGCAAGTATTTTGGGCTATCAGTCGCCAGAACAACTGATTAATCAAGTCACGGATATTGGGAAACAACTCTACCTCGCACCGATGCGTCGTGACGATATATTAGCCCTAATCCACAAAGAAGAAACGTTATCAGACGTTGAGTCCGAAGTCTATCGGAAAGATGGTATGGTAATTTGGATTTCGGAAAATATACGAGCAGTCAGAGACAATTTTGGTGATTTACTCTACTACGAAGGCACAGTTAGCGACATTACAGAGCGTAAAAAAGCTGAAGATGAACTTCGTCGTGCCCGAACCCAAGCTGAGCTTTTGCTGCTTAATATCTTGCCCCAACCGGTCGCAGAACAGTTAAAAAAAGGAGAACGTACCCTGGCAGAAAGTTTTGAAGATGTCACCGTTTTGTTTGCTGATTTAGTTGACTTTACCAAACTCTCAACCCAAACCTCTCCCACCGAACTGGTCGAAATTCTCAATGTAATTTTCTCAGAGTTTGACCAACTAGCTGAGGAGCATGGTGTCGAAAAAATCAAGACGATTGGTGATGCTTATATGGCTGTTGCCGGTCTGCCAAAACCCTGCAATTATCATGCGGACGCGATCGCTAAAATGGCATTGGATATGCAAAAATTAATTGCGCAGTACAATGCTCAAACGAATCAAAATTTCCGTCTCAGGATTGGCATCAACAGTGGACCAGTGGTGGCTGGGGTAATTGGAATCAAAAAATTTAGCTATGATTTGTGGGGTGATACCGTAAATATGGCTAGCCGTATGGAATCTCAGGGTATACCAGGTAGCATTCAGGTTACAGTTAGGACCTATGAGAAATTAAAAGATAAGTACCGGTTTGATAAACGGGAACCGTTTGAAGTCAAAGGAAAAGGGAAAATGACTACTTATCTGCTCACAGGTCCTAAAGCAATGGGTAATGGGTAATGGGTAATGGGTAACTGACCTAACTATATTTGACTGAACCCTTGACGGATTTCTTTAGTTCAGCCTTTAGTTCAGCAGTTCAGCAACAAGGTAAATTAAACTAACCCATGGAAAAACGACCCAGATTGAGCAACCTGTGCTACTATCTGGGAAAATCCTCCTAGCTGAGATCACCAATGGGTAAGGTTCTGGTGTTAAACGCCTCCTATGAGCCGCTCAACATCACCAACTGGCGACGGGCAGTTGTCTTGTTGATCAAGGGTAAGGCAGAGCGTATCGAACATAACGGCAAATACGTTTACGCAGATTTTCCACTGCCTACAGTGATTAGACTGCGCCATTACGTACGGGTACCCTACAAAGAGATTCCCCTTACCCGTCGTAACATCCTGCACCGTGATGGTCACTCTTGTCAATACTGCGGCTACAGTGGTGATGACTTAACCTTAGATCATGTGATTCCTCGTTCTCGCCATGGAGGTGAGTCCTGGGAAAATATTGTTACAGCTTGCGTGCGCTGCAACGTCAAAAAAGGGAATCGCACCCCCAAAGAAGCCAACATGATGTTGCAAACCCAACCCCGGAGACCTTATAGTAGTCTCCACTTTGAAATTGCTAAACACTTAAAAACTGGACGGCATCAGGAATGGCGGAAGTATGTGATTGGTGCCTAGTCTGCTAACTCATGCCACGACTAATCAAGCCAAAAGGGGGTTGACCAATGGCTAATGACTAATGACTAATGGCTAATGACTGATGACTAAATAACTAATGACTAACAATTTACTTAACAGTGGTGCATCTAGCTTAGATTCAGAACAGGTTGATGCTAAAGCGCAACCGTCATCTACTCAAGATCTAAATCCCTTCGTGGGAAATTCCCAAACAAAAAGGCGGCAGTCGGCTACATCAGGTTCAAAAGTACATTCAAAAGTACAACAGTTGCAGGAGACTCTAGAGCGTCACCAACATGAGCGGCAACTGATCATCCTACAAGATTTCCCTGACCCAGATGCTCTCTCTAGCGCTTGGGCTTACCAGCTGATTGCCCAGCAGTATAATATCCAATGCGATATTGTCTATGCTGGTACCCTCTCTCACCAGGAAAACATTGCCCTGGTTAAGCTGACTGGTTTACCAGCCAAACGCTGGAGTGTCGAGACCACAAAAAATCAAGATTTATCGGTGTATCAGGGCTATGTGCTGATTGATAACCAGGGTACAACCACCCAGCTATTACCGATTGTTACCGAGGCCAATATTCCTCTAATTGCAATCTTTGATCATCACACTAGTCAAGGGGAGTTGAAAGCAGAATTTATTGACCTTCGTCCTCAAGCAAGAGCAACCGCGACGCTATTAACCCATTACCTTCAGGCTGGGTTACTACAGCTTGATAGTAGCATTAGTGAACACATCAAATGTGCTACAGCCTTGATGCATGGTGTGCGCTCTGATACTAATATGCTGATGCAGGCTCAGGAAGAGGATTTCTTGGCAGCTGGATATCTCAGTCGCTTCTACGACAGTCAACTGCTTAACGCTATACTCAAAACATCCCGATCTCGCCGAGTCATGGATGTGATTGAGCGATCGCTTAAATATCGCATTCTCCAAGATAACTTCTCTATGGCTGGTGTGGGCTATCTTCGCTATGAAGACCGGGATGCTATTCCCCAAGCTGCTGACTTTTTAGTTACTGAAGAAAATGTTCACACTGCTGTGGTTTACGGGATTGTTTACGATGAAGACCAAGAATTAGAAGTGGTGATTGGTTCCTTGAGAACCAATAAGTTAACCCTCGACCCTGATGAATTTATCAAAGAAGCTTTCGGTCAAGACAGTCATGGGCGTTTCTTTGGTGGTGGACGCATGATGGCTGGTGGCTTTGAAATTCCGACGGGATTCTTGAGTAGTTTTAATGACAAATCGGAGTATGCCAAGCTCAAGTGGGAGGTGTTTGATACCCAAGTCAAGCAAAAACTACTGCGGTTAGTTAATCCCGAGGATACGGTTATCTAGACTAACTAATACCAACTGATGAACTCA
>NZ_JAAHIE010001009.1:0-1950 GCF_010671945.1 Moorena sp. SIO4E2 | reverse complement strand
TGATTTCCCGAGGGGATCGTCGCTTATCCCAACTCTTAGAACTAACCAGGCATTATGGGGATTCCTTAGGCAGTTTCCGCCGTGCCTTTAAACAATTGCGAGGACAGTTACCTGAACTAGACTTCTATGTCTATAACGACTGGTCAACAGAGCAAGTCTTGCCTTGGAGTCATCTGCTTGGGCCACTTCCCCAGGCCACCTTGCTCAAGCACTTAGGTGCTGCTACAGCCCTGGGCCTAGGGAATGGGGAATAGGGCGTGTGGGAAGTGTGGGAAGTGTAGAAAGTCAGTTATTTTATTAAACGGGGTACCTATTTGAGCCAAAGTTCCCGACTCCCGACTCCCGACTCCCGACTCCCTGTGCCCTTTGCTATTTATTATTAAGCATTCAGCTATCAGCGTGTCGCGTATCAGCTATCAGCCAAAGGCCTGTGGCCACACTACTTGAGCTCCGAACAGCTTTTGAATAAAATAAGCTGACGGCTGACGGCTGACGGCTGAATGCTTAGATTTATTACTGTTACTAATGACAACCTATGCTTAAGCTCTTAACTGAAATACAGAATACATGGCAGGATATAGTCCTACCTGTAGATAAAAGAAAAGATTGTTGGACAGTTAGCCAACAATTCCGTGATCATGTCAAACAATTTTTACCGAAAAAACAATATTCCTTATTAGAGGTGGGATGTTACAAGGGGCTGACGGCAAAGCACTTATCCGATCACTTTACTAAATATCTAGGTTTAGATGTTAACGATAGGTACCTCAGAGTAGCAAGATTAAACAATATTTTTAATTACCATGTCAAATTCCAAAGATTTGATGTGTATACTTCTGATTGGAATCAGTTAACCTTTCCTGCTGATGTGGTTTTAATAGATGCACGTCATAAATATGAGTATATCAAACAAGATATTGATAACTGTTTAAAGCGATTTAATAATGCATTGATAATTTTTGATGATTATGGAGCATGGGAAAGCGTCTATAGGGCAGTTAATGAAGCGATCGATGACGGTAAGTTAGAGGTAGTTAAAGAAATTGGAGTTGAGAAAGGTCAACAACTGTGGCCAGATCAGAATAATCCATACTCTTACACACATTTTGGCTCAGAAGGATTGATTTGCCGTAGTAGTAGAGCGGTTTTCAATTAGGTTAGTTTTTGAGGGAGCAGGGAGTAGGGAGTAGGGAAGTCAGATTAGCTGCACCTAACATTAGACTCTAGGGTTGAGTAATATTTGTTCTCTACTTCGTTTATTCTGGTAGCGGCTTAGAGCATTGCTTTAGTGTGAGAGGGTAATGATGTGATCCCATTCCAGTTGAGATGGTAATCATGCGTTCGCGTAGCGGCTCTTTCAGAGCATCGCATTCCAGTTGAGATGGTAATCATGCGTTCGCGTAGCGGCTCTTTCAGAGCATCCCATTCCAGTTGACAGGGGAATGATGCGTTCGCGTAGCGGCTCTTTCAGAGCATCCCATTCCAGTTGAGATGGTAATCATGCGTTCGCGTAGCGGCTCTTTCAGAGCATCCCATTCCAGTTGAGATGGTAATCATGCGTTCGCGTAGCGGCTCTTTCAGAGCATCGCATTCCAGTTGAGATGGTAATCATGCGTTCGCGTAGCGGCTCTTTCAGAGCATCGCATTCCAGTTGAGATGGTAATCATGCGATCGCGTAGCGGCTCTTTCAGAGCATCGCATTCCAGTTGAGATGGTAATTATGCGTTCGCGTAGCGGCTCTTTCAGAGCATCCCATTCCAGTTGAGATGGTAATCATGCGTTCGCGTAGCGGCTCTTTCAGAGCATCCCATTCCAGTTGAGATGGTAATCATGCGTTCGCGTAGCGGCTCTTTCAGAGCATCCCATTCCAGTTGAGATGGTAATTATGCGTTCGCGTAGCGGCTCTTTCAGAGCATCCCATTCCAGTTGAGATGGTAATTATGCGTTCGC
>NZ_JAAHIE010001008.1:0-1951 GCF_010671945.1 Moorena sp. SIO4E2 | reverse complement strand
GAGATTGAAAGATGGAAACCACTGTGGTTATCGGAGACTCTGGACAACTTAAGGACTGGTCACAGATTGACTGGAAATCAGTGGTTAAGAATGTTAAGAATCTGAGGAAACGGATATATCGTGCCACACAGAACGGTCAGTGGAATAAGGTCAGAAGCCTAACGAAACTGATGTTAACAAGCTTCGACAATTTAATCTTGTCTGTGCGAAAAGTTACCCAACTTAACCTTGGAAAACGAACAGCAGGTGTTGATAAGGAGGTGATACTCACACCTGAACAACGGGTAAAACTCGTCCGAGAAATGGGACAATTCACCCTATGGAAGGCTAAACCAACCAAAAGGGTCTATATTCCCAAAGCCAATGGAAAACAAAGACCATTAGGCATACCCACCATCTCCGACAGAGTAGCACAAGCTGTTGTGAAAAATGCCCTGGAACCAAGATGGGAAGCCCAATTCGAGGCGAATAGTTATGGGTTCAGAGTCGGAAGAAGTTGTCATGATGCCATTGAACAATGTTTCTTACGCCTTCAAGGTGGTAGAGACACATGGGTACTGGATGCTGACATCTCAGGATTCTTTGACAATATCACCCACGAAACTCTCCTAAAATCCATAGGGAATTTTCCGGTTTTTTACCTCGTTAAACAATGGTTAAAAGCCGGATACCTTGATAAGGAAAAATTTCATGATACGAATAGCGGAACGCCACAAGGAGGCATAATTAGTCCCCTCCTGGCAAATATCGGATTACACGGTCTAGAACAGTTCTTAAGTCAATTTAAGAAAGTTAAAGGCAGATATAAATCCAATAAATATGGCTTCGTCAGATATGCCGACGACTTCATTGTAACCGCTACCTGTCAAGAAGACATAGAGGAAATCCAACCCAAAATCGAACAATGGTTATCACAAAGGGGGCTAAAACTAAATAGAGAAAAGACCCGTATCGTTCAGATCGGCGCAGGATTTAACTTCCTTGGGTTTAATCTCAGACAGTATAATGGCAAGCTACTGATTAAACCACAAAAAGAGAAAGTCCTGAATTTCCTTAAGGAAACTAGAGATTGGCTCAAACAAAATAAAACGGTAGAACAGGAAATTGTCATTAAACAACTTAACCCCAAACTTCGAGGCTTTGGAAACTATTATCGTCACGCCGTCAGTAAAGAAGTGTTTAGCTACATCAGTTCCGAGATGTGGATAGCACTCTGGCGATGGGCAAAACGTAGACACCCAAACAAGGGGAAAAGATGGATTGCCAACCGATACTTTAAAATAAGAGGAAAAGGATGGGAATTTGCTTGTGATGTCAAGGACAGAAAAGGCAAAACCAAAGAAATTGGCTTATTCAACATAGCCAAAATTCCCATTGAACGCCACATCAAAGTAAAAGGAACGGCATCCCCAGACGACCCCCAATTAACAGACTATTGGACAAAAAGAGCTACCCTCTCTGGTAAAACCATCTGGGATAAAGGGTCAAAGTATTATCAAATCGCCCAAAATCAAAGATGGTTTTGTCCTATCTGTGGGGAACACCTTAACAACGGTGAAGCTATCGAGACCCATCACATAGTACCAGTGGCAAAAGGTGGAACGGACGGAATCGACAACCTCCAACACCTCCATAAAACTTGTCACAAAGCGGTACATAGTGGTCTTCGTACTATGATGGCAGAGGCTTGAGCCGTATGATGCGATGAGTGTCAAGTACGGTTCTTAGGGGAGGGAGATACGGTGACGTATGCTCTCTTACCCGACACTTTCACGTACGGTTTTGGAGACGAGTCGGTGAGGCGACTCACCGGCTTAGTTTAATCGTCTGCAAATGTGGTTGTAAATTAGACCGAGACCACAACGCCGCAGTCAACATCCTGAAAAAAGCCTTGGGTACGGTGGGGCACACCGGAACCTGGATCATCGATCCGAACACTTCGGGAGATTTA
>NZ_JAAHIE010001007.1:0-1954 GCF_010671945.1 Moorena sp. SIO4E2 | reverse complement strand
TTATCAGACACACAAAAGTCAAAGACACCAGAAGCCCTTATGATGTCTTTGACTTTTGTGTGTCTGATAATTTCTACCTTGGCATGTCTAGGTAAGTAATTATCTTTACTAGTCATAAACATCCATCTATCCTTTCCTAAGGTTCCCCAATATTTCTTGGTTACCCAGTTTTTAGATTTATTAGGATGCCTTCTGTATCCCCATCTTTGAAGCTTATTCCATAACATGTATCCTATTTTCTCGAATGTTTCTTTGCTACATACTGTTTTATTGTAGTTGCACCATCCGAGTATAATAGGTTTAAGGCATTTTATTAGTGCCTCTTGGGAGGCGGCTCTATGACGGTCTATTTTGTCTGAGAGCTGCCTATAATGTCTTTGGATGCTTTCTTTGGATGGTTTTATGATGGTCTTAAAACCTTGTTTTGACTGATTTTTACCTACATTGTATTGACGTATATTGAATCCTAGGAAGTCAAATCCGTCCGTTGTGTGGGCTATTTTTGTTTTACTTGGTTTTAATTCCAGCCCTATATCCTTCAACCATGTGCTAATAATTTTTTGACATTCTTCTACTGTGGTTTGGTCTTCGTGTATGATTACGAAGTCGTCAGCATATCTTATCAAACTCATTGCCTTTCTCTTTTGTGTTTTAGCCCTCCCTTTTATTTTTAATGTTTCTGCATATTGTTTGATGTGCTCTTCCATTCCGTGGAGGGCTATATTTGCCAGGAGTGGAGATATAACTCCACCCTGAGGAGTGCCCTCTTTTGTAGGTGAGAATGTTCCATTGTCCATCACTCCGGCTTTGAGCCAGGACTTTATTAGACGTCTTAAGGATGGATATGTATTTAATTTTGTTAGTAGCGTTTCATGGTTGATTTTGTCAAAGCATTTGGCAATATCTGCATCTAGAACCCATTTTTGTTTTTGGGCAATGGCTTTGAATATTGCTTCAATAGCATCGTGACATGAGCGTCCTGGTCTGAACCCATAAGAGTTGGGTTCAAATTTTGCTTCCCATTCAGGTTCTAATGCCTGTTTAGCAAGTGCCTGTAAAGCACGGTCATATATGGTCGGGATTCCTAAAGGTCGCTTTTCCGTTTTTCCAGGTTTTGGTATCCAAACCCTTCTTGTTGGTTTTGCCTTCTTATGGATTTTTAGGTTAACTACCAGGGCGAGTCGTTGCCTATGGGTTAAGGCTTCTTTCCCGTCTATTCCGGCAGTTTTCTTACCTTTGTTTTCCTGGGTAACCCGCCTGACCGCAATCATTTTGGCTGTCCAGGATTTCATTAGGGTCTTTTGTAGCTTTCTTACCACACGGACGTCACCACGTTGTGAGGCTCGATATATTCGTTTTTGTAACTTAAATAAGACTTTTTCTAGCTTACGCCAATTTACCCTATTCCATTCCACCGTCTGGTTTCCCTGGGTTTTAGACATATTCATTACTACTTACAACTATATCTTTTCCTATAGACGTGAATCTGTCGGCGTATCCTGGATGTTACTCCAGGTATTAGCTTTTGATTCAATCTTGCTCCCATATAACTTACGGCTAACTACCTACTCAGAATATTCGACCTTTCTGAGAGTATATATAGGAGTTACTTCGTTCCTGATAACCATTTTTTCGGACTTTTAGGGCGATACTATTCACCGGGAATTAGGGAAATCATTATGTAGAGCCAAAACTACATAATCCATTTGTTTTCCTTTAACTATTTGTTTGTAGCGTATCAAACCTTATTTCGCTACACCTATTTAACTCGGATGTATCTTTCTTGCGTACCCATGAGTCCCTGCCTGTTACTAACATCTGTTCAGGTTAAGGATGCTTCACTGTTCGACCCTTGCATTAATCTATGAGTTTGTTATGTTCATAAATCAGGGTAAGGCTGTCACTCGGATTTCGCGAGGGATGGAGTTTCACCATCATGGTTATCAAGTTATCA
>NZ_JAAHIE010001006.1:0-1956 GCF_010671945.1 Moorena sp. SIO4E2 | reverse complement strand
GAGACTCTTTCCGAGACTCTTTCTAATCAGACTCACACGAGGAAGAATTGTCAATGTTCTGCTGAAATTAACCATGGCTATTAATCGGCTATCAGCCTTGTGTTACCCTTAAACTGCACCTGTTGAAGCTGGTTTGTGGAGTGTTAAGTGTTGAGTGTTGACCGTTAACTGTTTTACTGCCGCTCCTACACGCCTTATCTCTACCAAGCATCAAATATTAACTATCAACAAAAATCCCTCCATTCCAAAACTATGCCAATGAGTTTAGGAAATTTAGGCTCAACCTAAAAAAGGAATGAAAATCTTTTCCCCTTCATTCCTAATTCAATTTACTCCTCATTATCAAGTTAGGGGCTGGGTGGTAAACTATAGAAACTTTAGTTTCCGTCGCCCATCCCCTAGTCTCCCTTACCTATTACCGAAAATTACCGAAAACCCTTATTGATTTATAGCCGGATTTACCAAAATCGGTATTATCTATATATATATACCTAAAAACAAAGACAAACTGTCAGACTTAGCCCGGAAAAGTCCTTGCTTAGTCCTAGCCTCAGCATCAGCACTCGCCTTAGCGATGCTCTTCTTAGAAACCTTGGTATTTATTACTCTTGCATCAGTATCAGCCCCTGCTGAGGTTTGATCGCCATCAGCGAATGCATCAGCATCGGCTATTGCCAGGTCAGCTGTAGCAATTGTTGTGGTATTTGCCTGAGCAATTGCACCGCCTATAATCCAGTTTTATTGAACATGTTCCCGAGCAAAATCTAGGTTATTAATAATCATTAATCACCCTCTACGTGTATAGCTGTGCCTGTTAAATTGATGATAAGGATGGATAAGCCTCACCTTTTTTAATAAAAAGGGGGTTCCTATCCCAAAATCCTTAATTTAAAACTACATTTAAAACTACATGGCCATCACTATTTTTTGTTAACTGATAATTTTCAGTAAACTAACGTTACGCAAACCATTCATTTTTGTTCCAGGTTCTCCGTTACTTTTTTTATTGTATCCACCCAGTTAATTTGAAGTGTTTCCAACGAATTACTGCTAAGCCATGAGCCTAGACAATCTTCCTTATTTCGTCCTATTTGCCTTAATTAAAGGGGAAGCATTGGTCTCTAAATCTAGAGATGAATTTATCCTAGATAGAAAGGCTTCCCCATTTCATCTTTCTATTTGCCTTAATTAAGGGGGAAGCATTGGTCTCTAAATCTAGAGATGAATTTATCCTAGATAGAAAAGCTTCCCCCCCAGCCATCTAATCAGGTACTACAATTAGTCCCTACTAAGATTAGTAGCCGACCGCAGCCACAGACAAAGAAATTGAATCAGAGCTGTAATTAGTAGCTTTAGCGTCACTAAAGGTTTCACTAAGACTATTGTAACCATCGGCACTAGCAGTAGCTTCAGCAGTAGCCAGGTTGCCGCGAAGGCTCACATAAGAGTCAACATACTTGTCAATATCGATATATTCAGTGATATAAATGTCCTTAACATCATAGAAAGTTACACTACGGTATAGGTCTGAACCACCAACGATATTGGTTTCTTCGTTAACAACTTCGATGTGATTTAGGTCAGAAATATTCATGGTTGGTCTGCTCTTTTGTTAGTTTTGTTTTACTTAACAACTTGGTTGTTGTTAGTTTTATTCTACCGCTTCTTATTCAATTTGTCTCACTTGTCAAGCCAATTTGGCGGAAACTTTAATTAAATTAGTTAGGTAGCTAAAAACAACTTGGTTGTTGTTATTTTTATCCTACCGCTCTTAATTTAATTTGTCTCACTTGTCAAGCCAATTTGGCGGAAACTTTAATTAAATTAGTTAGGTAGCTAACAACAACTTTGGTTTTTGTTGTTGTTATTTTCATCCTACCGCTCTTAATTTAATTTGTCTCACTTGTCACGCCAATTTGGCGGAAACTTTAGCTCGAGCCTTGATTAAGTTAGGTA
>NZ_JAAHIE010001005.1:0-1957 GCF_010671945.1 Moorena sp. SIO4E2 | reverse complement strand
CACCATTGATGCAAGAGGTCTACTGTAGGTGGCGGTTTCCGGGGATAATCTGCTGTAGATGGGAAAACTAAGAAGGACTAATGGTCAAAGGAACAGGGGAATCCCTGTCAACCAAACTTCTGTAGTCTCGCGCTTAAACGCCAATAAAGCGGTACAAATCGGGATTTAACACCTCAAAACGGACATGGACATTTTTGTAGCGCTAGGGTAAGATGGAGAAGTAAGAAACAGCAGTTAATGATGCCAAGAAAGTTGGGGACAACCAAGAAAATATCGACTCAAGTCGTTCCCGTAGTGGGAATGAATAATTCGGTCAAGCAAGAGTGGTTCTCTACGATCAAGAAGCTAGGCATCGTTAGAGCCGAGTCTTACAACAAGCTAGGTAGCATTAGCCATTGGGGGATGGATTGGAAAAAGGCTATCCCCGAGATCAAAAGCTTTAGGACTCCTGAAACCCTGGGCTTACCGGCTAAATTGATGGATTGGACGATCAACGATGTAGCCAAGGCAATCACAGCTCAGCAGGCAGCTTCCTCCGATGCTGTAATTAAAAAGATCTACAAAAGATTTCCCGGAAAAGAAAACGAAAAGTGTAGAAAAGAATATGCCACGCAGCTTAAAACCTTAGCTTTCCTGGAGAACCCACTACTTCACCGGCTTGTCAGGAAAGAATTTAAAAGAGGTCATTCTTGGGTTGACAATCAGATGGTTTATCAACAAGTAGGATACAAGTGCAAAAGACTTTCTCCTAATACATACCAGCTGGAAATAGCTGGATTAACGAGTAGAAAAAGAAACAAGATCGTTGTCAAAAGTAACAGAAAAGTAAAAGGTCAGATCAGACTGATATATAATAACCAGTCTCAACAATTTGAGATTCATTTCTTGGTTGACCATGGAAGAGTCGAATCTGTTCGAAGACCTCGCGAGATAGGAGTAGACAAAGGTTACACAGAAGCCTTCTATGATTCGGAAGGCAAGGCTCATGGGAAAGGCTTAGGAGTCTTGCTAAGCAAGAAATCAGATAGAATATGTGCCAAGAACCGAAAAAGAGGAAAGCTTTGGGCACTTCATAGAAAATTAGAAAAGTTAGACCCAGCTAAATCAGCTCGAATATTAAGAAATAATCTGAGCAGAAAAACCGAGAACAAACGTTACAAGCAAGATCAATCAGAAATACAGTCAGTACTCGGAGCTGCCTCCAAGTCACTAGTTGGAGGAAGAGCGTTAAAAGTTTTTGCAGAAGATTTAACACAACCAATTAAGAATAAGCGCCAGTCGTTGGCCATGTCTCGCAAGCTCAATAGCTGGATGATTGGACAGATGCGAGACTCCCTGCAAAAATGGGCTGACTGGACTGGCTCGGTTGTCACGGAAGTTCAGCCTAGTTACACGTCGCAAATTGACTCCAGGAATGGAACCCTATTAGGGAAAAGGACTGGGGACAGTTTTACCGGATTTGATGGGGTCGTGTTGCCGGCTGACCACAATGCTGCCAAGAACATCCTTGCGAGGGGTACGGACTTCGAGATTTCTCGGTTCTCTTCTAGGACTGAGGTTCAGGCCGTGTTGTTGCGTCGTACCGCGCGTTTCTTGAAAGGGTTGGGATTGAGTCTAGCTGATGCAGTTGAGCTTGGTTGGCTTAACTCCAAACATAGTAAGACTCAGGCTTTCAAGCAACTCCTCATCGAGATGTGAGGAACGTCCAGATAGCTGGGTGGTAGGTTTAACTCCAATTACCGTCTAACCACTCCTCACTCGGACAACAATAAATTGTACCTTGACCGTTAAATCCGGGTTTATCCCGATTAATCACGGTTTAAGAGTATCTCAACCCGACAGCAACTTGGGATCAGGAATAAAAGTCCCCAGCTAAAATTTTCCTTGGAGACATCTTAATGCTGCGACTCGAACAAATTAGTAAAGTATACCCCACTGGCGAAGTTCTAAAGGATGT
>NZ_JAAHIE010001004.1:0-1961 GCF_010671945.1 Moorena sp. SIO4E2 | reverse complement strand
ATCATTCCATTATTAAGCAACGCCGAACCTTCAACCTTCAACGGGCTAACCTTCAACTGCATCACCTACCCTACACCGAACGCCAAGGGCGAACAACCGCCTCACCTTCAACCCTAGATTAAAGGTCGCCTCTAAGAGCATATAGGGCGAAAATGACCACTGGACCAGCAATCACAACAGCTGCCAGCATACTCAGCTGAGCAATCAATACCCAATCGATGTTACCTATAAAATCTAAAAAAGCTAAATACATATGTTCTCCAGAATTGACCCAACAAAGGCGATGGTGACTAATCACAATCCATCGCTTAGATTTTACTGGGTAATGATCTGCTTTTTTTAAGTAAGTTTACAAAAATATACAAAACTCAACGGCAAGCCTGACCACATCTATCACGGGTGAAAACTCGCTAAGCTAGGTATACTATTAGCTTTTAGCTCTTTTTTGAAAGTCATGCCCACTTGGAGTTGTGTAAAGCAATGTGGCGCTTGCTGTCATCTTGACCCAGCTGAGCGTCCAGGATTAGAGGAATATCTTCTCCCAGAAGAGCTAGCGCTATACTTAAGTATGGTAGGTGAGGGGGGATGGTGTATAAATTTTGACCACACCACCCGTGAATGTCGTATTTATGCCCATCGACCTCGTTTCTGTCGGGTGGAAGCTGAGGTATTTCAGGATATGTATGGGGTGGAGCCAGCAGATTTAAATGATTTTGCCATTGACTGCTGTTGGGAACATATTGAAGCACTTTATGGAGATTGCTCTCTGGAAATGCTGCGCTTTGAGCGGGAAATATGGAGAGAATAGCGAAAATCGAAATTAACGAGTAACGAGTAACAAGTAACAAGTAACAATGCGTGTAAAAATTTGTGGCATTACGAAACCGGAGCAAGGAGATGCGATCGCAAAATTGGGAGCAACAGCATTAGGCTTTATTTGTGTACCAGGCTCTCCTCGTTATGTTACACCCCAGCAAATTCGAGGGATGGTCAACCACTTGTCCGTATCAGTTGACCGCATTGGTGTGTTTGCTAATACCTCTACGGAAGAAATCACTCAAATTGTTGGTGATTCAGGGATAAATGCCGTTCAACTCCATAGTAATGAATCTCCAGAATTTTGCCAAAAGCTGCGCCAAGCTTTACCAGAGATTGAAATTATTAAAGCCTTAAGGATAAGAACTCCAGAATGTTTAAATCAGGCAGATAGTTATTTAAGTTGTGTAGATACACTATTACTAGATGCTTTCCATGGAAAAATGTTGGGTGGCACTGGTAAAACCCTAGACTGGCAAAGGCTACAAGAATTTCGTCCCAGTATCCCTTGGTTACTAGCTGGTGGCTTGACACCAGATAATGTCTTAGATGCCCTAACCCTGGTGCAACCTAGTGGAATTGATTTATCCAGCGGTTTAGAGCGGACACCAGGTGATAAAGATTTAAAAAAGGTTGCTAGATTGTTCGAGAAATTAGGCTCAATAGTTTAAGGTTGTTCACGTAGCGTGGCCATTCGCGTAGCGTGGCCGAAAGGCCAAGGCCAAGGTTTAAATTTAAATGTTTAATGTTAAGTGTTAAATGTTAAAAGCTGAAGGGTTAATGTTAAATGCTGAAGGATTAATGTTAAAGAGTAAAGCTCAACAGTTAACAGTCAAGACTCAATACTCAACAAGATTTGAGATGATTCCAATGGAATGGTAAAGTGGAATTGACTACCTTGATTTTTACCCTCAGATTTAGCCCAAATTTTTCCACCCATACCTTTAATAATCTGGCGACAAATAGCTAGACCAAGACCTGTGCCACCAACAGTGCGTCGGAGTGAATCTTCCTCTTGTAATTGAATAAACTTCTCCTCGGGAAAATCAAGGAGGATGTACATTTCTTCTTTTTTAGCACCCTGCCATCGGCTTCCTACTTCGATTAATTTATCCCGGATCGGCTGCCATTGGCTACTGCCAAAG
>NZ_JAAHIE010001003.1:0-1965 GCF_010671945.1 Moorena sp. SIO4E2 | reverse complement strand
AAATTCTAAATTCTAAATTCTAAATTCTAAATTCTAAATTCTAAATTCTAAATTCTAAATTCTAAATTCTAAATTCTAAATTCTAAATTCTAAATTCTAAATTCTAAATTCTAAATTCTAAATTCTAAAAAATTCAACAAATCAGAAGCTTTTTTTCTTTTCCTCTTCTGTGTTGGAGACATCGGTGATTCTGGAAGAGTTTTTGGCCTAGTTGGAGAAGATGGCAAACTAGGGTGTTGGAGAGCAATGTTCCTACTATGCAGAGTTAGTTGCCGCCGACACCAAGCAAAATGCAGGATATTAATACCCATTTCCCACAGCAGTGCGGATCGTCTCTCGTGGTAGAGCAAGCTCTTCATCTAGTCCCCAAGCAGCTGATAAATTACCAACTATAATGACAATTCCTCCCCCAATCAACATTTTAATTGGTTGTCCTTGAACAGAGGGAAGAGCCGCAAAGAGAAAAGGCTGGATTCGCAAGGGATGGTTCCGTTTCAGGTGCTTGAGATCGACTAAAGGAGTCCGCTAGTGACATATAGCCTTGCGCGCTCAGGTATCTTTGTTATGATCACCTCTTAGACAAATGTTGTTGAAACGGAAACCAGATGAGTGACTTGGATTCAGGGAAGTATCGGCAACTACTAGTAGAAGTCAAGCAGCGCATTCGCGAGGCCCAGTACCAATCCCTCAAAGCAGTCAACAAGGAATTAATTACTCTTTATTGGGATATTGGACGGTTAATTGTGACCCGTCAACAGGGAGAAACCTGGGGTAAGTCAGTCGTAGAACAACTAGGAAAAGACTTACAAGCTGAGTTTCCAGGTATCAGTGGCTTTTCGGTTCGTAATATCTGGAGAATGCGAGAATTCTACCTTTCTTACTATGCCAAGGAAAAACTGTCACCATTGGTGGCAGAAATTGGTTGGAGTCATAATTTGCTTATTATGCAAAAGTGTAAAGATGACTTAGAGCGAGAGTTTTATATCCGGATGACGCGGAAATTTGGCTGGACAAAAAATGTTTTGATTCACCAAATTGAGAATCAAAACTACGAGAAAACGTTGCTGAATCAAACTAATTTTGAACAGACAGTTTCCGAGGAGATTCGTAAGCAAGCTAAGTTAGCCGTTAAAGATGAGTACACCTTTGATTTTTTGGAACTAGCTGATCAGTACAGTGAGCGTCAGTTAGAGCAAGCAATTATAGCTAAAGTCGAACCATTTTTACGAGAAATGGGAGGGATGTTTGCCTTCATTGGCAGTCAGTATCGCTTAGAAATTAGCAACAAAGAGTATTTTATTGATTTGCTGTTATTTCATCGCCATCTCAAATGTTTGGTAGCAATCGATTTAAAAATCGGGGAGTTTTTGCCTGAATATATAGGCAAGATGCAGTTTTATTTGGCAGCGTTAGATGACAAAGTGAGGCTAGAAGAGGAGAATTCTGCCATAGGAATTATTCTGTGCAAGTCTAAGGATAAGACCATTGTGGAATATGCCTTGAAGGAGTCAAACAAACCGATTGGTGTTGCTACTTATCGAATAGTTTCAACGTTACCACAACAATTGCAGAATCAACTTCCTGCACCTGAACAAGTGGCTTTGTTATTGGAGGGGGTGGAGTGATATAGCAATTCTACGACTTGTGAGGTACAAATTTCTGAGGTGCGACCCGTGGCGAATTTAATTCGCCTACGGAAAGCGCACCTAAGTTTTTAGGGAGCAGGGAGCAGGGAGCAGGGAGCAGGGAACAGGGGAAAAATAATGTGTACCTCATAGCTACGAGAAACGTTATACTAAGCATATGCTGATAGCTGACGGCTGACGGCACCTCAAGTAGCGTGCGCGTAGCGCTTAAGCTGATAGCTCAATGCTTACCAATTATTAATTGTTAGGTTGCTGCCCGTAACGCACCGCCAGGGTTAGGTTGCTGCCCGGAAATTGTAACGGGCAAGATGCCCGTTAC
>NZ_JAAHIE010001002.1:0-1967 GCF_010671945.1 Moorena sp. SIO4E2 | reverse complement strand
TCGATCACACTTGGGAATCCTTTCGCCTGATCCATTGTGTCGAAATCCCACTTATTAGAAGGGAAAGCAGTCGTTCCAGTACAACAGATGATATGAGTAACATTTTGGATGGCAGGGGGGAGGCTAGGGCGTGTTTTCAAACTCGGAGATCCCCCTAAATCCCCCTTAAAAAAGGGGGACTTTGAGAATGGCTCCCCCCTTCCGCGCGGGGGGTTGGGGGGGATCTAAATCTTGCGGAAAACTTTGAAAACACGGCCTAGAGGGATAGCGGATATCACCAACTATAATCTCTACTCGGTTATCAAACATTTCCTGAGCTTTTTCAGCACTGCGAGTCAGAACACTAACCTGAAAACCTTTCTCTAGTAGCTTGGCCACCGTTAGCTGTCCAACCCCACCTGTAGCACCCGCCACCAGTACTTTCTCTGTTGAAGTCATCACCCCTGCTCCTCAAGTTTTGGTCTTAACTGGAATTGGAAATAAGTATATAGTAGTCGGGAGTCGGGAATCGGGAATCGGGAATCGGGAGTCGGGAAGTGTGGGAAGCCATGGCCAATAGGCCACGCTACGCGATCGCATTCAACAATCTCACTAATCCCAGGATTATTCTTGCTAATTGAAATTGTCAGCTATCAGCTGATAGCTGATAGCTGTTCGCTGAATCCTTACTTTGATTCCTAGGATTTTACAGAATCCAAAATGTAATTAGTCGCCAATAACCGTAAAAGTAAAGGCACTATCGGCAGGACGATCTGGAGAAGAAGTTTGTACGACCAAATAATCGGGTCCGACTTCAACAATTGCAGCAGACATATTGAAAGTCTTCCACGGCGAACCATATATAGAAACAGTAGGTGCTGGCAGACTTTGAAATCCTTCTTGAAACTGTATAAGATAAATACCTCCGTCGAGTTCCCGGCTTTTGAAACCCTCACCATACCATACTTGACCATCTGAATTAACAGCCCCATAAAGCTCACGAGCTTGAGCTACAGCAGGGTTAGCAACGAAAACAGACAAGCACAAAGCAACTAAAAGAAAGAAGGAAGCAACTTTCTTCCCGATAGACTGAAAATTCACCATCATATCTCCATTTGATGATCATTGTTAACCTAAAACTTTTGTTGTCTCAGGTTGCGATAACAACCTACCACGAACAGAGCAGACATTCCCCAAAGCCTTAACATTTTCTCAATATTTTTTTTAAAATTAATCTAGGATAGTAAACCAATATCTCTTACTTTGTCAAGCAAAGAAGGGAAGTGTGGGAATATCAAGAATCTCACCAATCCCAGCATTATAGTGCTACGCGCAAGTCAGAAGTCAGAAGTCAGAAGTCAGAAGTCAGCTATGACTAAGTTTCGGAATTTATGAATTTCAAACACCTTAATGCGTAGTGCTATATTCTTACTAATTGAAATCAAGCATTTCTTTTAAGCTAATAACCTTGGCCTTTCGGCCACGCTACGCGAACAAGCTTGGCCTTTGGCCACGCTACGCGAACAACCTGCTAACCTTATAACCTTTAACCTTTAACCTCCTAACCTTCAACCTCCTAACCTTCAACCTCCTAACCTTCACCCTTCAACCTTCAACAAAATAACCTTCAACCTTCAACCTTCAACCTTCAACCTTCAACCTCCTAACCCCAAAAAAATAGCCGCAGAAATACTATCCACGGCTAGAAAATTCACCTTGTCTTGATGCAGTCGCTCATGGGGGAAACCCCCAAGACCGCGCTGCATCGCTATGTCATTCAGTTTTTTCACCTATCCAGACATGATCCTATCTGATTAGACCCGATGGTTTTTCCGGGGGGAAAACCCCCCAGGAATTTAAGGTTTTACGGGATAATCAAGTACTTGACGGTAATTGTGATGAACTCTCCCGGAATGCCCGTTGGCTGAAGAGGAGTCCAGTCGGAAATTTCCGTGTAACGAAGTACATACAGGGTATGCATCGTATTA
>NZ_JAAHIE010001001.1:0-1967 GCF_010671945.1 Moorena sp. SIO4E2 | reverse complement strand
GCCAATGTTCCCTATTTCATCACTAAGGCTAAGAATGATACCTTCTCTGACTGTCCATTTGCCATGACTAGTAGACAACGGATGCTTAAAGGGACGCTGGTATGGGTGAAACTTGAACTGATAGTTCGTCATTGATGAATTGCTAATTGCTATTTTTAATTGCTATTGCGCTGCATCCCTATGTAAGCTATCAGCTATCAGCTATCAGCTATCAGCTATCAGCTATCAGCTATCAGCTATCAGCTTTCAGCTTTCAGTGATCAGCTTATGGGTTATAGCACTACGCATTCAGATGTAAGACAATTCCTAAACTCCGAAACTTAGTCATAGCTTACTTCTGACTTCTGACTTGCGCGTAGCGCTATATCACAGCATCGAAGCCTGCAGGGTTATTCACAGCGTCGTTCGCACAGCGTGGCCATTCGCGTAGCGTGGCCAACGGCCAAGGCCAAAGCCTGTACCACGCAGATGGTGCTTTTGAATAAAATAAGCTGACCGCTAACGGTTGAGAGCTAACCACTGACGGCTGACCGCTGACGGCTGACCGCTGACGGCTGAATGCTTACATCCCGATTCCCGATTCCCGATTCCCGATTCCCGATTCCCGATTCCCTATTTCCTATTCAACACTTCTAGGTTTAGTCAATACCAATACTCCTAAGGTTCCACCAACAATCGGGTAGTGAGTTGCACGAAATCCTACTTGCCGTGCTAAAGATTCTTGCTTCGGACCACGGGGGAATCGCTGTATACTCGGCCAGATATAGGCATACTCTTCCTCAAGTCCTTGCTGACGGGCTAGGGGAACAACAATAGTTTCCATATACCACTGTTGAAACTGCCGAAACAGAGGCTGAGAGGGTAAGTGAAAGTCAAGAATTGCTGCTTTAGCCCCTGGTTTAAGAATACGGTAAATTTCCTTTAGGCTCTTGGGAATATCTACGACATTACGTAATCCATATCCCATAGTTGCTCCGTCAAAGGTATTGTCAGCAAACGGTAAATCTAAAACATCCGCCTCTACCCACTCAATCTGTGGTTCAGAGGATTTTTGTTTTGCGATCGCTAACATCTGGGGCGCAAAATCTACTCCATACACCTTTCCTAGAGTGCCTACTTTCTCCGCTAATAGTCGAGTCAGGTCTCCACTGCCACAACACAGGTCAACACAGGTATCTCCTGGCTTAGGTTCAGCCCATTTAACCGTCATCAGCTTCCAAATTCGATGCTGACCCCAACTGATCCTGTCATTAAGCTGGTCATAGTTAGAAGAGATGTTATCAAAAATTCCCTGAATCTCCTGGGATTGGTCTGACATAATTCGTTCAATTAAGGTTAATTCAGGTTAATTAGGAAACCGACACCCAACAAGAGTCCACTCCAAAAATGTAGCGCTACGGCAATAAACTTACAATTACTAACCTTTTCCGGTTGGTTGTGATGAGCGTTAACATGGCGGCAAAGTTTGATAGCAAAGGGCAATCCCACCAAACTGAGTAATGTCCATATTGGGAATAGCCCCATGATCACAAACCCAGCAGTAGCAGCGAATAGACTACCACAAATCCAGGGCAACAGTTGAGCACCCCGTTTGGTGCCAAGGCGAACAATAGGCGATCGCTTCCCAGCTGCTATATCATCCTCTACTTGGTGAAAATGGGAGCAAAATAGAATTAACGTAGTGGCAAGACCCACAATTATCGATGCCGCCAGGTTAGTGACAGACCAACTCTGGGTTTGACTGTAGTAGGCAGCTGACATACCTAACGGACCAAAGCTCAAAAAGGCCAGAATCTCTCCTAGACCTTGGTAGCCTAAGCGAAACGGAGGTCCTTGGTAGATATAGCCAAGGCTGCAGCATAGGAGTACTAACGCCATCACTGTTAAGTCTTGCTGCCACCAGCAGATCAGTAGCATGCCAAGGATACCCAGTCCTAAACACAGGTTCCCTAGCCAAAAAATTAACG
>NZ_JAAHIE010001000.1:0-1969 GCF_010671945.1 Moorena sp. SIO4E2 | reverse complement strand
TCTCAAGGGTTAACAATACACCAGACATGGGAGTTAATGATGGGTGGTAATCGCAACACATCTGATGCCCAACTCAAGTTTCTGTTACAGGTACTACAAGCAACCGCAGACAGTAATGGTGACGCCCAGGTAGTTTACCCATTACTGGCAGACAATACAGACAAAATTAATCCTAGATTAGCAGAATTATTTCGGGATTGGGCAACAACTAAGCTGGCGGAAGTGAAACCAGATGAAGCGGAAAATATAGCAGCAGTTATTGTTGAATTTAGCAATCTAATTCAGCAATTCCCCTTGGGTGACAAAGCCAGCAATAGTTCAATTGCCATCACTGGCTATGAAGTGGCACTAACTGTTTTCACCCGTGAAGCTTTTCCCGAATATTGGGCAACGACTCAACACAATCTCGGTATTGCTTACCTTCACAGAATCACAGGTCAGAAGGGACAAAACCTAGAAGAGGCCATCGCTTGCTTGCAATTGGCTTTAGCCGTTTTCACCCGTGAAGATTTTCCCGAACAATGGGCAATGACTCAAAACAATCTCGGTATTGCTTACTCTGAGAGAATCACAGGGGAGAAAGCACAAAACCTAGAAAATGCCATCGCTTGCTACGAATTGGCTTTAGAAGTACGCACCAGTCAAGCTTTTCCCGAACAATGGGCAACGACTCAACACAATCTCGGTAGTGCTTACCGTAACCGCATCACAGGTCAGAAGGCACAAAACCTCGAAGATGCCATCGCTTGCTACCAATTGGCTTTAGAAGTACGCACCCGTAAAGCTTTCCCCTATGATTGGGCATCGACTCAAAACAATCTCGGTATTGCTTACCGTAACCGAATCACAGGTCAGAAAGCACAAAACCTAGAACAGGCCATCGCTTGCTACCAATTGGCTTTAGAAGTACGCACCAGTCAAGCTTTTCCCGAACAATGGGCAATGACTCAAAACAATCTCGGTATTGCTTACTCTGACAGAATCACAGGTCAGAAGGCACAAAACCAAGAAGAGGCCATCGCTTGCTACCAATTGGCTTTAGCCGTTTACACCCGTGAAGCTTTTCCCGAACAATGGGCAATGGCTCAATTCAATCTCGGTCGTGCTTACGGTAACAGAATCACAGGTCCGAAAGCACAAAACCTAGAAAATGCCATCCCTTGCTTCCAATTGGCTTTAGAAGTACACACCCGTGATGCTTTTCCTGTTGATTGGGCATCGACTCAAAAAAATCTCGGTCGTGCTTACTATTACAGAATCACAGGTGAGAAAAGACAGAATATTGAAAATGCCATCGCTTGCTACCAATTGGCTTTAGAAGTACACACCCGTGAAGCTTTTCCTATTGATTGGGCATCGACTCAATTCAATCTCGGTATTACTTACCGTAACCGAATCACAGGTCAGAAAGCACAAAACCTAGAAAAAGCAATCGCTTGCTACCAATTGGCTTTAGAAGTACGCACCAGTCAAGCTTTTCCCGAAAAATGGGCATCGACTCAAAACAATCTCGGTAATGCTTACTATGAAAGAATTAAAGGTCCCAAAGCACAGAATATAGAAGAAGCAATCGCTTGTTACCAACAGGCTCTTAGAGTTTATACCTTTAAGGCATTTCCTATTGATTGGGCAGAGACAAAATATAATCTCAGTATTGCTTATCGTAACCGCATCAAAGGTGAGAAAGCACAGAATATTGAACTTGCCAAGGCTTATTTCCAAGAAGCTCTTAAAGTTAGAACCTTTGAGGATTCTACTCAAGATTGAACAATGACGCAATAGTAAGTAGGGTGGGCAAAAACCCTTTGGTTATTTTAACAATTCTAGATAATATCACTTTGGCCACCCTACGCAACTTATTTTAGGGTGGGCAAAAAGCCGTTGATTCTTTGTAAGCTTGTAGGGTGGGCAAAAACCCTTTGGTTCTTTGAAAAATTCTAGATAATATCATTTTGCCCACCCTACGCAC
>NZ_JAAHIE010000100.1:0-18615 GCF_010671945.1 Moorena sp. SIO4E2 | reverse complement strand
TGGTTTACTTCTTTGGTTTACTTCTTTAGTGTGGTATATGTGATCACATATTGACGTCACCCTCGTGGGTACTTGTGTTTTGTTCGGTTTTTGTTTAAAATTCCCCAGGGTGTTTTTGACTATTGAACAAACCGTGTGACGCATTCCCCCACCTCGTTCAGGTGGGGGTTAGTCCATGCCAAAACCAATCGCTAAAAACATGAAGCAAAAATTAAATAATTGCCGCCTTATATTTGATAGGTTAAAATAATAAATATAATTTATTTTATTTAGACCAGTGAAAGCGGCAACCAAAGTAATTAGAACCGATAAGTGGAAACTAAATCCAACCCCCGATCAAAAATTGCTATTTGGGGAGACGGTTAAGGTGTACCGCCGTGCTTGTCGATATTTGGTTGGAATCATTTATACTCACTGGTCTGAATTAGGTTGCTTGACAGCTGATCAACTAACTCCTGCTGTTGAACGTCTAATGCATGAGACTGCCAAGCGTCCTAATATAAAGTATCCTCAGTTTAATCAAGCATTCTACAAATTTCCCAGTTATTACCGTCGTGCTGCGATTCGGCAAAGCCGACGCTTCGCGAACGCTTTTGCTGCGGGTCAGGTTAGTAGTTTTGTGACCCGTTACCGAGAATGGCAAGCGGGCACTAGAAAAAGACGCAGCGATAGTCCTCCGAGACTGAATGCTGATACTGGTTGCTACCCAGCTTTATACAAGGGTCAATGCTATAAATTACATGGCTTTAACCAAGTCGATATCAAGGTATTTAATGGCTTAGATTGGGTTTGGACTACAGTTCAAATTACCGGCCTAAGAGAAAGACACCAAATAGCTAGTAACAAAATACTATCGCCTTCATTGATATTCAATGAAAGGGTCTGTCATTTATCCGTTCCGTTCAGTTGTAAGCCAGAAAAACGAAAACCAGAGGCTAATGTAACAGCAGTAGATCTAGGAATTAATACTACTGCGACAATCTCAGTTGTAACCCACAGCGGCACTGTAATCCACAGGAAATTTATACACCCAGGAAGAGACATAGACCGTCGGGATAAGCGACTAAAGTCCGTATCTATGCGGGCATCTAAGACTATGGGCAAAGGAGGAAAACTTCATAAAGGTTTTTGCTCCAAGACCTATCAAAAATGCCGGAGAATCAATCACCAAATCGGGCACATTGTTTCTAAGCGAATTGTTCAGATTGCTGAAGAGTTTAACTCCGAAGCAATTGTGTTTGAGAGTCTTAAGGGATGGAAGCCCAAAGGGGGACGGAAACGCTCTAACCTCCGGCAAAGGTTTCATGGATGGCTCAAAGCAAAAATTCGCGATTTTACTGAGATGAAATGGGTTGAGTTAGGCGGCAAAGTAATAGAGGTTGTGGCAGCTTATACCTCCAAACTCGCCTACGATGGTTCCGGCAAGGTCAAACGTGATTCAAAAAATTATGCCCTAGCAACCTTCTCCTCAGGTAAGCGGTTTAATGCCGTTCGCGTAGCGTGGCCTACGGCCAATCTAAACGGCGCTTACAACATTGGTGCTAGAGGTGTGTTTAAACTCACTAACAGAAATGGTAGTGGGGGTCGTTCCAGCAAAAGCCCTGGACGATCGCCTAGAAGCTGGGCTTGCCTGTGTGATCTCTGGGTTAGGGATAACCAAAGATTAGCATAGGACACCTCCACCTCGGCGATAGCCAGGTGGGGGAAGCTTCATGATTTGACTATAGAAAACTACAGGCACGACCCGATTGTGCCTCTAGCCTGGACAATGTTCGGATTATCGTTAACTGGATCAGAAAAATTCTGGGGGTTCTACAAACATCACCCCAGTTACCAAGGTTTGTAGTTGCTCAGGAATTTGTAGATTGTCAACCGCAGCTTTGGGATAGGTAACGTCACTGCCATCTATCTCCTGGATCAGGGTTTTCTGCTGTGGTTGGAAGGAAACATTGAAAGTTGATTCCCACAGGGATTGCGGGGCTTGTACACTGATAGTCGGTCCAATGTGCAGGATCCGGAAGCCAAGTTGTTGTAGAGCTAAAGCAGCTTGTCTAGAGTGGTTGGGGGATGACTGAATTTCTGCTGAAATCGTGTTTTCCGGCATAGAACCCCTCCGATGGAAAGTCTGGCGTCGTTGATTTTTGGGTAGGGGCGACCCATTCGAGCCAGTAATTCGGGCAAGTAATTAATGGCTCAAACCCTAGGTTTTATGTGCTTTTGCTTCGCCCTCCCATAGGCTAACCTAGAGTTTCCCTCAATTAAGGGTAACTTGTCAAGCTATAGCGCTACCCCCGCTGGAATCCGGATTCTGGAATCCGGATTCCGGAATCGGGCGGGGGAAGAGTGTGGTTAGAGGGGCGGGTGCGCGTGGGGAGAGGCAGGGCTGTTTAATTCTTTGGCATAAATTGTCAGATCAATGGGATTGAAAGGAAGGTGGGGTGCTGGGGAGAGGTTTTTTTTGAGGTTAAAAATCCCTATCTCCCTATCTCCCTATCTCCCTACATCCCTACCAATCACATTTTAGTCGGACAATGAAACAGCGCTGTTTTGATAGTCCTGAATAGGACCGAAAAAATTCACCAGCTCTTTTCTGTAGATTAGCTCCAGGTCATGGAATCAAGTTTGGTGCCAGTTCAAAAGTGAGGGGATTTTTTTATTGGTATTAATTTATACACAAAAAATACAAAAGTTATACGTTTTATACGTTAGCGCTAACGCGATCGCAATCATCAGATTTGCAAACTATAAATATCAGTTAATTTACTTAACGTGATTTTACTGACAGCTCAGGCTATGATCGAGTTAGTCACACAATTAGTAAACCAATTAGTTACAGACTACAGTCAATTAATTAATTCAAATAACTAGGGCGTCTATAACATGAACATAACTAAATTTTTAAGCAGTGGATTAGTTTTAGGGTCTATAGTTTTGGGAGCAGTAGGACAAGCCCAGGCAGCTGATATCGTCAAGTCCTGGTTAGCCGATGAAGCTCATAGCAACCCAGACACATATTGGTCAGGACATGCTTTCTGGTTACCTGAGTTGGACTCAGGGAGATTTGTATTTGACACTTCAGGTATCTTTAATGAATACGATGATGGGAGTGCTAATTTGTTGGGTACCATCGTTTCCGAAAAAGATGATACTAAACAATGGGAGGTTGATATTTGGTTCGAGAGCACACCAGAACCTTGGGGAGGACCTAAAAAGGAACTACCGAAGTCTGAATACGTAGAAAAAGGTGGCCCCGTCGATACTAGTAATTGGCGCTACTATAACATGGATGAAACTCGGGCGACCTTAAGTGGCCTAGGTTTCTACGATGGCAAGGAACTGAATCTTTACCAAAGACCTGAAAATGGTAAATACGCCTTCCAGGTTGGGGTTGGAGCTAATGGCAAAAACACTAACTTTGGTATGTCTGGCTGGCTAGGTGCTACGGGTTCTTTTACTCTTAGCAATGCTGATATTAATGTTGATCTAACTCTGGATCCTAACCATCCTTCCAATTCTCAACCTGTTCCTGAACCCATGACAATGGGCTTGTTCAGCCTAAGCTTGCTGGGATTAAGTGTGACGTCATTAAAGCGCAAGTCTAAGGAATTGGTCTGACCTAGGAATTTTAAAGATTCCCGGATTTTTTCGTCGGCATAGCTGATTCAACCAGTTCTCTGTAGGAACTAGACCACTTTCTCGTAGTCTGTTCCTTTTTTAGGTTTTGTGGTAAGCATTCAGCTATCAGCTATCAGCTGTCAGTTCTCAGTTCTCAGTTCTCAGTTGTGACTTGGCCACTGACAAGTTTCTAGTTTCTAGTTTCTAGTTTTAAGTGACTATCAACCAAGAAGGATAAGTAGTAAACTGGATAGGTTATAAAACTAGTAAGCTCAAACTATTAATCTCAAAAGATTAAATAGTACATTAACTCAGATGTCAGCTGAGGATTAAGCTCAAGGCGTCGTTGAAGGTCAGCCAGATTACGGTATGGGCCACCATCAAAGCGATTTTGCATGATCGCTCTAGCTAAAAACAAGTCCACTGCTGGAATTTTCGTCAACTGTTCTAGAGATGCGGTGTTAGGGTTGACTAGCCCAGGCGTTACTAAACTCTCAGCATCGTAGTAACAAAACCTCAAAATTGGTTGCAAGGGTGTCAGACGTTGTACTGACCAACCTAGGGCAGCGGCCAAATCTTCTAAGCAGCAAAATTGCACACCGCTGCTGGTGAGTTCAAAAAGCGTCCGCGCCTGATGGATAGATATCCCTGGCAATCTCAGCCAATCATCCACACCAGCTTGATTCACATCAATGGTGAGCCCCAATTTGGCAGCTACAGCAATTTCTTCTGTGGATTGTAGCCGATAGTAGGGGTCACGCTTCAGCCTATGCTGAATTGATTGCTGATTTGGGTTTTGTCGAGTCTTGGGTGATAGCCAATCAAAAATTGCCATGAAACTCAAGCAATTAGGTCAAGTAATTGACGACGTTTTTGTTCAAATTCATACTCAGACACTAGTCCCTCCTGACGCAGGCTGTCTAGCTGTCTTAGGGCATCGGCAATTTCCCCTACCTTGGCTGGGTCAATCCCAGCCGATGGATTCTCTGAGGAAGATACTGTAGACTCAATACCGAGGTTAAAATTGAGGTCAAACTGATCTTGACTTTGTAGTAAATACCACACCCCCTCTATAGCACTAGCAATGCGAGGAATGGGTGTCCAACACAGGAGTAAGTACATTACTCCCCAGAAGGGTTGTCCGAGATAAAATTTGTGTAATCCACAAACGGGGAGCACTACCCCACTCAATGCCAGTAGGGAAGCGACTTTACGGCTTTTTGGCTTGCTCAACATACTTGCTTTGACCCGCGTTGAATAGCTTGGTGGAGATCCAAAAACTTTCAATCCTATGTTCCTATAATAATTACTTATCTCAGAGTCGAAACTTAGAGGTTACAGGTTATAGGTTGTTCCCGTAGCGTGGCCTTTTGGCCAAGGTTAACAGGTTACAGGTTAATAGGTTGAAGGTTCAACGGTCTAACCTTCAACGGTCTAACCTTCAACGGTCTAACCTTCAACGGTCTAACCTTCAACGGTCTAACCTTCAACGCTCCAACCTACCCTACAACGAACGCCTTGGGCGAACAACTGACTAATCTTCAACGGACTAATACGGAAAACCGAATTTTGTCCAGGTTTGACGCTACATTAAAATGTGATTAGAAGCGGCGATTGAGTACAACCAAACCGGTTGACAGGTAAGAGCAATGGGTTTTTTTGATTCGGAAATTGTCCAAAAAGAGGCAAAACAGCTGTTTGAAGATTACCAAGAGCTGATTAAATTGGGCAACGACTATGGCAAGTTTGACCGTGAAGGCAAAAAGATTTTCATCGATCAGATGGAACAGATGATGGAGCGCTATCGTATTTTTATGAAGCGCTTCGAGTTATCCGATGACTTCATGGCTCAGATGACCATAGAGCAGCTCAATACTCAGTTAGGTCAATTTGGGATCACCCCTCAGCAGATGTTTGACCAGATGAACATGACATTGGAGCGGATGAAGTCAGACCTAGAGAAGCAATTGTAGTCAGGAACGCCCTTGGTGGGGGTGGGTATACATGGACATCTGCCAAGACAGCTGAGAGCTTAGGGTCTTAGGCTCAGGATTGAGAGTGCCTTAGTAAGGAGCCGCCAATAATGACGGCTGATATCCCTAATTTATCTAGAATTTATCTAGATCGAGGACGCTTAAATTTTGAGGGTCGAGGGAAGTATCTCACTGGCTCGTTCCGCAAAGCGTAAGCCATAAACCTCCGCCAGATCGGTGCGGCATAGCCACCACCTGTTACCCCTCGCCCAAGGGGTCGGTTGTTGTCTCGACCAATCCAAACTGCGGTAGCCATCTGGGGTACATATCCCACAAACCATACATCTCGCTCTGAAGAGGTTGTTCCTGTCTTACCCGCCGCCTGACGCCCTATGTAGGCAGATTTTCCGGTACCTCCGTTAATTACACCGGTTAGGGTATGGTTAAGGGAAGCAACCGCCCATTGATCTAGCACCAGCTTAGGCTTAGGGGTATTATCTAGCAGCACATTGCCTTTACTATCGGTCACTCGGACAATTAAGGTAGTGTCAGAGTGCCAGCCATTATTGGCAAAAGTAGCATAGGCTCCTGCCATTTCCAATGGTGTTACCCCAACTGACCCTAGGGGTAAGGATAGCACCGGTTGCATCGGACTCTTAATCCCAAGGGTCTTAACCACATCAACGACTTTATCAAGTCCCACTCTCCTGCCAATCTTCACCGCTGGCACATTGCTCGATTGAACAATTGCGGTGCGAATGCTCATGGCACCAGAGTAGCCACCACCATAGTTTTTGGGTCTGTAATAGCCTCTACCATCTCGATAACGAACGGGGGTATCGTAAACAGTGGAACGGGGGGAATATTTACCTGTGGCAAAGGCAGTATAGTAAACAAATGGCTTAAAGGATGACCCAGGCTGACGTCGAGCTTGAGTAGCACGGTTGAATTTGCTCTTTTCATAGCTGTATCCCCCGACTATCGCTTTCACAAAATGGGTACGGGGGTCAACGGCGGCTAATGCCACTTGATTATCGTAAAGTCCACGGCGACGCAGGGTGTAATGAGCACGATTAATGATCTTTTCTGCCTGCTTTTGGAAGTAGTAGTCAACCGTGGTCTGAACTCGCATTCCGCCCTTGGTGACCGCTTCCTGACCAAATCGCTCTTTTAACTCCACCACAGCAGCTTCTGTGACGAAAGGCAATTTACTGGTGCTCCAGGAAGTACTTTTCCCAATTAACAGGGGCTGTTCCTTAGCTTGTTTTTCTTGGGCTGCTGTAATCCATCCCAAATCCCGCATCCGCCTTAAGACAACGGCTTGTCGCTCTTTAGCTTTAGAGTAGTTGCTGAAGGGACTGTATTCTTCTGGGGACTGGATTAGCCCTGCCAACATGGCTGACTCCCCTAAGGATAGCTCAGATGCTGGCTTAACAAAGTAGCTGCGGGCAGCTGTTTCAATGCCATAGTTATTGTGACCCCAATAGATTTGATTGAGGTACAATTCCAAAATCTCGTCTTTAGAGAAGATTTGCTCAACTCGGATAGCGAGTACAGCTTCAGTGATTTTGCGGCTAAAGGTGCGTTGCCGAGTCAGAAACAGGTTTTTCACCAACTGCATGGTGATTGTAGAACCCCCCTCTACTACTGTCCCTTGTCTCCAGTTGACTAAAAAAGCACGACCGACGCTATTGGGGTTAACCCCATAGTGCATATAGAAGCGACTGTCTTCTATAGCTAGTACAGCCCGCTTGAGTTGAGGGTTGATTTGGCCGAATTCGAGCACTTCCCGATTCGCTTCCCCATGAAGGCTCACTAGAGGTCTACCCTTGACATCGTAAATGTAAGTTGTTTCTGTCGGTGTGTAGTTCCGGAGCATGCGCACATCTGGCAGGTTACGGAAGCTAGTCGCTAAGCCCACAAGTCCACCAGCTACAATCGAGCTAGCTAACATGGTAACCCCGAGGATAGTCCCTCCAGTTACCTGAGCCACCCCTTGCACAAACTGCAATACTTGTGAAGGCTTTCTTTTCCGATTTTTCCGATCTTGTGGTTGTCGAATAGTGCTATATGGCACGGTGATTTCATTTCCTTACTAAAGAACAGACATGTAAGCTAGGGGCTGTGCTTGGGGTGTTTTTTTTACTTCCTATAAGTACTTTCTATAAGACAATTCCAAGGATAGGTGGGCAGAGCAGGAATGTCTAGGACAATTATTTCTCGGTAAATTCCGGCAGTTACTTGCAAAAACTGTAAGTGTATCCATCTTTTCGGTGTATTGCTGATATATCTTGAGGGTTGCAGCTTTTATAGCCCTTCATTCCTAACGGGGTAAATCCAAAGCTTCCTTTACTTCTAGGAGTTACCTTGCCTATACCTAGTCTTTGATGTTTGGCTATGTCTCCAGTGACCCAGCCCTTAATTGGTTTTAATGGATTGTGCCTGACGGGGTAACCGTACTTGTTGAGTGCTGCTTTTTGTCTGCCTCCCTGCCCTTTGCAAGTAACTAACAGTGGCTGAGACGTTTTCAAGACTAAGGTCTCAATATCCCCAACGCAAGCAGCATCAATCCAGTGCTCCTTAGGAAGACCCAGTCTAGTCCGGTTGTACTTGGTCTGCGCTCCGGTTCCAGTAACTACAAACTTGATATTTTGGAGTACTTTCACTAACTTGTTACGAGTTGCATTTACCGCTGCCGCATCCAATAATGGTTGTTTGGCTTTAGTTTTGATTTTTTGGAGTAAACTTGGCTTCTTTTTTAGGAATTCCTCTATAGGTTTGTTTCCTTTTCGTTTATTACATTTTTCGCAGGCTAAGCAGAGATTACTGACTCGATTACTTCCACCAAATGACTTTGGGTGAATGTGCTCGATCTGCAAGGGAACAGACTGTTTACCGCAATAGGTACATTCTCTTCCCCATTTATCAAGTAAGTACTCCCTAACTTCGTAGCCAGCTAGTTCACCTTGTTGGTACTGAATACCATTGATTTCGGGATTCGGCATTTTCTGGGTATCAAACTTAACTCTTTCGACCCAAATTTCATTGACCGGGCAAAACTTGGTTAATCGCTTTACCCACGTTTCAATAGTCGAAACCCTGTGTTCTAGGCTGGGTGGGAGCCAAGCCTCTGAACGTTTGCGATTAAAAAACCGTGGCTTTCTGTAACGGGTGTGACGATTACGTCTTCGGTGCCTTACAGCTTTTCTAGACTCTAATTTTTTATTGATCAACCCTCCTCTGTGTTCTAACTCCATTCCCCAAATGATTTGGTTGTTTTGGACTAGAGCAAATCCAGTTGTTTGGCTACCAGGATCAATCTTAATTTTACAAGGTGATACAATTGGATTATCAATCGCTGTTTTTAAGATGATCGTGAACGGGTACATCCGAAAAACAGCAGCTTTACCTTTGTCTAACAACCGACGAGCTTTCTTTGGTGGAATAGGGTTTAATGGCTGCTTGTTTGTGTCAATAACAAATACATACTTTGGCATTTTTAGTGCTCTCAATTTGGTAATGTGTTCCTTGACAATGTTGGGATGGCTTGTTGGGCTAACCACACATTTGCCTTTGTCTTAATGATTAGCGACAGAGCCAGAAGCTGGAGTTCACCTCTGGGTGTCATAACCAAACCAACCTAGGAATCGCACCTGAGTCTGCATCCTAGTTGGCAATCCCGGAGATTACCGGGAATTCCCTAGGCTTTGGCTAGGAGGATTACTTACAAGTCTTGAGCATCGAATTTCTTAATAATGCCAGGACGTTATGGATAAGTGTCAAGCCCTACAGGTAAGCTTCTACTTAAGCTTCAACTACTGTAGCGATAAATAATTTTTGAATTAAAGCTAATTCTAGCCAATTCATACCATTTTGTATTCTACGACGGTCATTTCCCGTCTTGATGCAGTCCCTGTGGCAGATGCATCCACCGATTGAACCCTTGAGAGCCTAAAGCATGGGGGATTTAATCCCTATCTTACAAGCGATGCAGCGCCGCCAAAGGGGGTTCCCCCCATGAGCGACTGCATCAAGAAGAGTGGGCAAAAGCCGCATCTCGTAACAGTTGTCAACGGTTTTTTGTATAATAGTTAGCGGCATTTAGACATGGTTTTGGCAAGTGTCGGTCTAGCTGCTTAGAATTTGTAAACGATCCTTAGGATAAATTTAAACAATCTGTACTAACCTAGTTAATTGCCAACCATAGTCCCAACCAATGTCAAATTTTGAAATTCCCCTTTCTAACCAGCTAGCTTGGCTAGACAGAGGTACCAGTGAAATTTTTCCCCTACAACCGGATTCTCAGGATCCGAGTGAAAATCTAGCTATTCGGCTCAAGCAAGCTGAGCGTCCCTTACGGGTCAAGTTAGGTATAGACCCAACCGGTGCGGATCTCCACTTAGGTCATAGTATCCCAGTCAGAAAACTACGGGCATTCCAAGATGCTGGTCATACCGCTGTCTTAATTATTGGTGACTTTACCGCTAGAATCGGTGACCCTACCGGGAAGTCTGAGGTACGTCGCCAGTTGACACCAGCTCAGGTCAAGGAAAATGCTGAAACTTATCTGTCACAGGTGCGCCCTATTCTAGATTTTGATACCCCAGGACGGCTAGAAATTCGCTATAACTCTGAGTGGCTTAACCAGTTGGATTTGTCTGAGATTATTGAGTTGTTAGCCACTATGACCGTAGGGCAAATGCTGGCGAAGGAAGGGTTTGCTGAACGCTATCAACAACAAAATCCTATTTTCCTCCATGAGTTTCTCTACCCATTGATGCAGGGCTATGATTCTGTGGCAGTCAAGGCTGATGTGGAGTTAGGGGGAACTGACCAAAAGTTTAATATTGCCTTGGGACGGGATTTACAACGGCATTTTGGGCAATCTCCCCAGTTCGGCTTACTGCTGCCAATTTTGATTGGGACGGATGGGATACAGAAAATGTCTAAGTCTTTGGGGAATTATGTGGGCTTGTCAGATGATCCCCTGACCATGTACTCGAAGCTGGAGGGCACACCAGATCATCTATTGACGCAATATTTTGAGCTGTTGACTGATGTGCCATTGGATCAGCTTCCAGAACAGCCACGGGAGCAGCAAAAACAATTGGCTCTGACTATTGTGACCCAATATCACGGTGAAGCAGCGGCAAAAGAAGCTCAGCAGGCAGCACTAAACTTAGTAAAGGGTAGCACTACTGGTACGGGGGATTCTGTGCCAGAATTTTCATTGTCTTCTGTGGACTTTCCCGCTAAGTTGTTCTATATCCTTAAAGAATCCGGTTTGTGCCAAAGTAGTGGCGAAGGCAGGCGACAGATTCAAGGGGGAGGTGTTAAGTTGGATGGCGATCGCATTTCAGCGGTTGACCAGACCTTTGATTCCCCTGATCAATTGGTGGGAAAGGTTTTGCAGGTGGGGAAAAAGAAGTTTGCCCGTTTAGTTAGTTGAAGGTATCAATGAAGGTTAGAAGGTTAGAAGGTTAGAAGGTTAGAAGGTTAGAAGGTTGAAGGTTGAAGGTTAGGAGGTTGAAGGTTAGGAGGTTGAAGGTTGAAGGTTAGGAGGTTGAAGGTTGAAGGTTAGGAGGTTAGGAGGTTGAAGGTTGAAGATCGGATTATTGTTCCTTTGGATGTGCCGAGCAAAGAAGATGCGATCGCATTAGTGGAGCAGTTGCCTGAGGTTAGCTTTTGGAAAGTAGGGCTGGAACTGTTTGTGAGCACTGGTTCTGAGATTATTCATACTCTCAAACATCGGCAAAAGCGGATATTTCTGGATCTTAAATTTCACGATATCCCCAATACGGTCGCTGGAGCAACAAGGGTTGCAGCCGCCTATGGTGTGGACTTAATCACCATTCATGCTGTTGCTGGTCGCAATGCTCTCAAACGAGCGGCTGAAGCGGCAGTTGAGGGAGCTTTGACAGCGGGATGTCCCCCCCCAAAGTTAATTGGTATTACTCTACTCACCAGTCTCAATTCCCGGGATTTGGCCTTTGACCTGAAAATTCCGATCGAGTTGCCCGAATTTGTCTTACAAATGGCACTACTCGCTCAAGAGTCAGGTTTGAATGGGGCAGTGTGCTCCCCCATGGAAGTATCACAGCTACGACAAGTGTGTGGTGATGATTTTCTCCTGGTTTGTCCAGGAGTACGCCCCCAATGGTCAGAAAAAGGTGATCAACGACGGGCAATGACCCCACTAGCTGCTCTACAAGCTGGTGCAGATTACCTAGTTATAGGGCGACCAATTACCGCTGCTGACGACCCAGTGGCTGCCTGGAATAGGATTTGTGAGGAATTAGCTGGTACTGGTGTATAGCTTTCAGCTGACGGGATTACTTCTAATTGCTTACTTGGGATTACAGATTAATGGGTTGAACCTTAGCAAGTTGAACCTAGAAGGTTTCCCAGAAAACTTTCAACTACACTTCTTTCAGAAGTTGGGAACAGGGAACAGGGAACAGGGAACAGTGGACAAGAATTCACGAAAACAGTATCAGAAAACTACTTTTGAAAGAGGTCTACTGTTGAACCTACCCTTCTCGAACGCCTTTGGCCAACAACCTACCAACTTTCAACTGACCAACCTTCAACCTGTCAACCTTCAACCTGTCAATCTTCAACCTGTCAACCTTCAACCTGTCAACCTTCAACCTGTCAACCTTCAACCTGTCAACCTTCAACCTGTCAACCTTCAACCTGTCAACCTTCAACCTGTCAACCTTCAACCTGCCAACTTTCAACCTACTAACCTTCAACCTCCCAACCTTCAATCTGCCAACCTCCAACCGACCAACCTTAACCCTTCAAGGTTCCTCCGACCTGCCAACCTTCAACCTTCACCCCGTCCAACCTGTTCGGTAGAGGTGGAAACCTTAACCTCCCTATTGCTGAAGGATTTACCTAGCTATGCCAATCGAGTGATTCAGAGGGCGCGGCGCTCAGACTCCACTGTGGACAATTTCAGTTATGTAATCGTGGCAGGAAAGCCAGAGTTTGAACCTCTGCCCCTTAAGTCCTTTCAATCCACGACTGTACCTAACCCAACGGATAGCGAAGCACTTCAACAAATCTTTCTAACTACCCTAGAGCGCAAGTATTTCAAGGATAAAGCTGTAGAGTTTCAGAATTATCACTGGCTATTTTTGACCAAAAGCTCTGATGGCTGGCGCTTAGTGATGATTTTTTCCCGTATTGGTTCTGTTTCAGAAGGCAAACTTCCTACACCGCCACGGGAAAGTACTAATGGTGTTATTGGTCAAGCGGTTAAGACTTGGCTCCGGGATTGTCGTGCTGGGACAATTCGAGGCTTTGAACAGAATCCCGTCAATTCCCGTCCTTGAGATGGCTAAGCATTCAGCAGTCAGTGGTTAGCCGTCAGTGGTCAGCCGTCAGTGGTCAGCCGTCAGCTTATTTTATTCAAAAGCACCGATTGCGCTACGGGCATCAGCTGATAGCTGATACGCGACACGCTGATAGCTTACGTTTAGAAAGATTTAAGAATTTAGCGCTGATTTCCTTCACTCTTCTAAAATCTCTACTAAGTCCTGAACCATTACATCAAACGTCCTGGCTAATTTATCCATAGAAGTATAGTCAATTGTTTTTAGACCAGGACAGCGGGCATAGTGTCTTACAGTGCTGTAAATCACTCCGGAACGGTCAGAAACTTCCTTGAGTGTCCAGCCCTTCTCCTGTGCTAGTTCTCGTACTTTCAGTCTGACTAAACCCATACTTGACAATTGATGAAGTTTATAGTTTAATAGTTCAATCGAGCAAACTATGAAAAGCGATCGCCCTCAAAAAATTTAAACACCAGGGCGATCGCACATAGCAAACCTCATGTCAAGAAACATGGAGGTAATACTAATTATGTTAACAACACCTAGCCATAAATTACCCGTAGTCACCGTATCTAAAATCAACCATAAATCGCGAGTGGTTCATCCACTGGCACGATTTGTCACTGAAAATACGGTAGCCTTGTTTTTTAATATCCAACCAGAGGAAATTTATCGCATCGATTGCTGGCAGCACGTTGTTTACGTACACGCCAAAGGTGTCAGTCAATTTGTCAGCTACGCCGATTTTCCGCCAATTTTAGGGGTAGACCCCCCAAAAACTGGAGATTACGACCGCTGGCTTAAACGGCGGGACAAAAGGCACAAATCCAAGCAATCCCTGGGTTTTTGGAGCCGATTCTACGCCCAGCAGTTTAAGCAAGCTTCCTCAAAGCTTAATCTTTATCAGTGGGGAAAATTGGTTGGTCTAGTCAAACGTGTACTTTTTGAGGCAGAATTGCAACAATTGCGGCAAATGTATGTGAACGAGAAAAGTTGGTGGGACGATTTTTGACTAGATACTATATCCTGATTCTATTGAGTCTTCTGTGTTTAACTGGCTGTAATTCCCCTGATAGTGCAGTTTTACAGTCCAACCAGGACAGTACTTTGAAGCTACTGTACTGGCAAGCACCCACTATCCTCAATCCCCATCTTTCTAATGGTTACAAGGATTCCGAAGCGAGTCGGATTACCCTTGAACCTCTGACTAGTTATGACAAAAATGGGGAGATGGTTCTGTTTTTGGCAGCAGAAGTTCCTACGGTAGAGAATGGTGGAATTGCTGCTGATGGTAAGTCGGTGACTTGGAAACTAAAGCGCAATGTAAAGTGGTCCGATGGCACCCCTTTCACCGCTGCTGATGTGGTGTTCACTTATGAGTTCATCACCAATCCAGCCGTAGGTTCGACTACTGCTAGTACCTATAAAACTATCAAAAACGTTGAAGCAATCGACGACTACACAGTCAAAGTCAACTTCAAGGATGTTAATCCAGCTTGGTTTTTAGTCTTTTCCGGTAGTGATGGCATTATTTTGCCACGGCATTTATATCAAGATTTCAATGGTGCCAATGCACGACAAGCGCCAGCCAACTTGATGCCTGTAGGAACCGGTCCTTATCAGGTCGTAGAATTTAAGCCAGGGGATACTGTAGTTTATCAGCCAAACCCTAACTTCCGAGAAGCCGATAAACCCTATTTCGAGCGAGTAGAACTAAAAGGCGGTGGTGATGCTACCTCTGCTGCTAGAGCAGTCTTACAAACCGGCGATGGGGATTATGCCTACAATCTGCAAGTGGAAGCACCGGTGTTGAAGCGACTGGAAGCGGGGGGTAAAGGTAAAGTGGTGGCTATCTTTGGGGCGTTGGTAGAACGGATTTTAATCAATCAAACCGACCCCAATCAACAAGCCCCCTCTGGAGAACGGTCTAGTGTCAAATTTCCCCATCCGTTCTTCAAAGACAAGCGAGTGCGTCAGGCTTTTAACCTAGCCCTAGACCGGGAAACCATTGCCCAACAGCTTTATGGACCAACGGGCAAAGCCACAGGGAATTTCTTAGTGTTACCAGAGCAATATAAGTCTCCCAATACTACCTATGAATTTAACCCTAAAAAAGCGGTAGCCTTGTTGGAGGAAGCAGGCTGGAAAGATACCAATGGTAACGGGATTCGGGATAAAGATGGGGTGGAGATGACCGTGTTGTTTCAGACTTCGGTCAATCCCGTGCGCCAGAAGACTCAGGAAATTGTCAAACAGACCCTAGCCTCGATTGGGGTTGGGGTAGAACTCAAGAGTATTGATGCTAGTATTTATTTCTCTGGTGATCCAGCCAACACCGATACTAACCAACGCTTCTATGCTGACCTACAAATGTTCACCACAGGGAATGATAGCCCCGACCCTGGTGCGTATCTGAAAACCTATACCTGTGATGAAATTTCCCAGAAAGCTAATCAATGGTCTCGAAAAAATGTCTCTCGCTACTGTAATCCGAAATACGATCAGCTTTGGCAGCAGTCTACAAAGGAGTTAGACCCAGAAAAACGTCGGAAAATCTTTATCCAGATGAATGACTTACTGGTTAAAGATGATGTGGTAGTTTTGCCCATTGTCCATCGGGCTGACGCAGCTGGGTTTAGCAATCAGCTGGAGGGTTATGACTTGACACCATGGGATCGCAATACTTGGAATATTATGGATTGGAAGCGGAAGTGATAGTTATTCCTAATTTTTCAAGTTTCAAGTTTCAATTAACGTCAGCTATCAGCTATCAGCTATCAGCTATCAGCTATCAGCTAGGAGGGATTTTAACTATAGGGGGTCGAATGAGTAAAATGAGCAGGGATTTTCAACGAGCCGTACCAGCATAAGCTTGTTTACTACCTCCTGTTCATTAGCTGACGGCTGTTCGCGTAGCGTGGCCAACGGCCAACGGCTGATAGCTGAATGCTTACAAATTAACTAATAATCAATTTCAATGACGCGATACTTAATTAATCGTCTTTTAGTTTCTATTCCCACCTTGATTGCTATCAGTATCGTAGTATTCGGTATCCTGGCCTTAGCACCTGGAGACCCGATGGGGGAATTTGCCACTAATCCTTCGATTACCCCAGAAGTGCGGGAAAATATTCGTCGAGCCCTTGGTTTAGACCAACCCATCCCGATTCGGTATATTAAATGGGCGTGGTCATTTATCCAAGGGGATATGGGATACTCCTTCACTAGCCGTAGTCCTGTTAGTGCCCTAATGCTCCAGCGTTTACCTACTACGTTATGGGTTGTAGGTTCCGCTTATATTTTTGCTGTATTGCTGGCGTTTCCCTTAGGAATAATTTCGGCACTTAAACGTTACTCTATCTTTGATAACATTGTCACCACCCTGGCTTTTCTAGGATTTTCTCTACCAACCTTTTTCACTGGTTTGCTGTTCATTATTCTGTTTAGTGTCCAGCTAAATTGGTTACCGTTTATCTACGACAGCACCCTGAAGGTAACAGATTGGAATAGTTTTGTTATCCAAGTCAAGCAGTCTATCATGCCCATCGTAGTATTAGGCTTATTTCAAGCAGCAGTATTGATGCGTTTTATTCGTTCATCCATACTCGAACAGCTAAATCAAGACTACGTGCGTACTGCTTATGCTAAGGGATTACATCAATTTGTAGTGGTCAATCGCCATATCTTACGGAATGCTCTGATTCCGGTTGTTACCTTAGTCGCCCTAGATATTCCTACTGTATTCACTGGTGCTTTAATCACTGAACAAGTATTCCGAGTACCTGGAATTGGTGCTTTGCTGATTGATTCTATCTATCGAAACGATACACCAGTAGTGATGGCGATTACCTTTATCTACGCTATTTTAATTGTAGTCTTTAATCTAGTCGCTGATATCCTTTATGGCATTCTAGATCCGAGAGTTCAGATAATATAGTAGGGAACAGGGAACAGGGAACAGGGAACAGGGATTAGGGAGTAGGGATTAGGGATTAGGGAATAAAAACTATCACAATTCATGATATAAATGCTATAGCTAACTGAGGTCTACAGCAGTCTATATTATAGCGTTTATCGCAGTTATGAGGTACGCTTATCAACCTCAAAGTCCCCCTTATTAAGGGGGATTTAGGGGGGTCATTTTGTACCTTATGGGATATAGAATTGCTATATAATGAGGTACACAGAATTTTTAAACTATTACTTATTAGAACTTAACTGCTCCCTGCTCCCTGCTCCCTGCTCCCTAAAATTTACCTCACCTAATTAAAAGCCTATACACTATACAAAAAATGAATTTTCTGTGGAAGTTTTTTGGTGGAGATGGATGGCGTCGGTTTCGCCAAGACCGAATGGCTGTAATCGGGTCTATTGTACTTATAATTATGGTGCTTACCATTGTTTTAGGGCCATTCATTGATAAAACACCTATTGACAAAATTGACTTTAGTCTATCCAGTGCGCCACCAAGTTGGGAACATCCTTTTGGTACTAATGATTTAGGGCAGGATCAACTGGCTCGGGTATTGTGGGGGGGACGCATCTCTTTAACGGTGGGGATTGCGGCTATGGTAGTGGCGATTTCCTTGGGAACTTTAATTGGAGCGTTATCGGGTTTCTATGGAGGAGTAATTGATACCTTCCTAATGCGTCTGACGGATTTATTTTTAGCATTACCTCAGCTACCGTTGTTACTGTTAGTGATTTATTTATTCCGAGATGTCATGCGGCAGCTGGCTGGGCCAGAGTTGGGTATTTTTATATTGATAGTGCTAGTAATTGGTTGCTTGAATTGGATGTCGGTGGCGCGATTAGTACGAGCTAGTTTCTTGACAGTGCGAGAGATGGATTTTGTAACAGCAGCTCGCTCGATTGGTGCTAAACCTCGTCGATTGATTTGGGCTCATATTCTTCCTAATGTGCTTAGTCCGGTAATTGTTGCAGCTACCTTGGCGGTGGGAAATGCGATTATTACTGAGTCTACCTTGAGTTTTTTAGGATTAGGGTTTCCCCCTGATGTTCCGACGTGGGGAAGAATGCTATTTGATGCCCAAAATTATATTGAAATAGCCCCTCATATGGCAATTTTTCCGGGATTAGCGATTTTTTTAACAGTGCTTAGTATTAATTATATTGGGGATGGATTGAGGGATGCTTTGGATCCGCAAACAAGGAGGAAGTAGGGAATAGGCAAGAGGCAATAGGCAATAGGCAATAGGCAAGAGGGAAAATGTTGGACTAATCACTCTACAGCCACTTGCCTATGTTAAAAACTAGGATACTCGATAATATCTAGGTTGATGGTTTCAAACCAAAACTCGACTAAAATACTCACGATACAAATGGCATCGAGGTACGACTCGATTACCCTGCTGCTCTACTAATCCCATACTATGTAGCTTGTAAATCTGGAGTGAATCTAATTCTACTGGCTCCCATGAAGTGACAACTTGCTGCAATGCTTTAGCTAATTCTGGTGCTTGTCGTAGTGCTTGCAAATGTCGTCGTAAATGGTTGCTGTAAATACCTGCTTCTGTGGCTGCTGCTTGTAACAACTCCTCTAAGCTGTTGCGCATTTAAACTGTGATAACAGCATTGCCTTTGTTTTTTATTTTTCGTACCCATTTTATAATTAACCCTCCTTCATTTAAAAGATGATTTAACAAACATTATAATTCTTCAATTGA